>SLDI01000603.1:0-8071 GCA_007125385.1 Phycisphaeraceae bacterium
CAGCGCTGCGCGCACCGCGCACACGGCCGCGATCGCCACCTGCCCCCGGCGGTCGCCGCCGGCGCACGCCGCCGAGCGCACGGCCACGATGTCGGGCCGGAGCGCGGCGCAGCGCGTCACGGCGTCGAGCGTCAGGGAGCCGGCCAACGCGATGATCAGCCCCGCGGTGCGGGCCTGGTCGATCGCGTCGCACAGCGTCCGCTCATCCAGCCAGTCGAACAGGCCGCGTCCATCCTTGACGGCCGTGTCGACGAGCAGGCCCGCGACGCGCGCCTGCCGGGCCCATGCCATGAGTTCCTCGAGCGGCGGAGCGGCGACGCGATCGGCGTCGGCGTAGGCGGTGATGACGAAGCGATCCCGGCCGAGCTCGCGCGCCAGGGCGTCGAGGCGCGCCCGCCAGTGGCGCGGCGCGTGCGCCAGGCCGAGCTTGAACAGGCTCGGCTGCCGACACGGCCCGGGCTCCGCTGACCGGGTGCCGCTGGCGGGCCAGCCGCCAGTGGCACCCTGTGTCCCGTGGCCATCGGAAAGCACCCCGTCGGCATGCTCGCCGATCTCACCCAGCGCGGCCGTGACGGCGCACCGCCCGGCGACGAGGGCGAGAACCGTGGCGACCGTCGCGTCGGACGGCCGGCCCAGCGCGCCGGCGTCCGGATCCTTCACGTCGATCACGTCCGCCCCGCCGCGCAGCGCCGCACGGGCTTCCTCGGCGTCGCGAACGCTCACGAGCAGCCGCGGCCCGGTGAACGCTGGACAGCGTGACATCTGCATGCGGAGAATATAGGCCGGCGCGGCGCCCCTTGGCCTGTGCGCGATCAACCGTCGATCGCCGCAGCACACAGCACCCTGTCGGGAGGCTGTGTGGCACCCTTGTCCCACACGTTCTCAGGAGGGCTCGTGCTCACGCCTTCATGATCTCGCGCAGCGCCATCGTCGCAAAGCCGCCGCGCGGCAGCTCGAACGCCAGGCGGACGTACGCCCCGTGCTCGTCCACGCCGCCGGAGATGTCGGCGTTGTGCAGCGCGATGCGCAGCGGCCGGCGCGTGCCCTCGGCCGCGCCGTCAAGATCGTGCTCGTCGAGCTCGAACGCGCCGAGCACCTCGGCCTCGAGGCGCGCCGGCTCATCGGTCGGGCGGAGCATCTTCGGCCCCCACATCGGCCCGGTGGGCGAAACCTCGCATCTCGCTACGCGACCGTCCGGGGCATTGTCCGCCTCGGCGGCGTCGGCGTCGACGAGGAACATCGCGCCCGTGGCGTGCTTGTACGCCACGTCCCCGACCAGCAGCCGATCGAACGTGCCGGCACGCAGGCGGCGGTCCAGCACGCGGTTGAAGATCGCGCTCTGCAGCGCCGAGATCAGGAACTGCCGCTGCGTGCGGTCGATCGCGGCGACGGCGTCGGCCGGGCTGCGCCCCTGGCGCAGCGCGTCGAGCGCCTGGCGGTCGTAGCGCAGGTGCCTGGGCCAGTGGGTCAGCGCGGCCGCGTAATCCCCGCGGTCGTAAGCCTCGCGGCCGGCGCGCAGGGCCTCGGACTCGATTTCCAATGGCCGGCCGAGCATCTCGTCCAGGGCCTGCTGGTGTCGGCCGCGCAGCAGGTGGCGGGCGATGGCGTCGTTGTTGGCGCGGTAGCCGAAGCGCTGCTCGCCGACGTAGTTGGGTGTGCCGCGCTGAAGCAGGCGGTCGAGCACACGCTTGGCGGCGATCACGGCGGTGGGCTCGACCTCGCGCACGCGGATGACGAAGCGGTTGCCCGCCAGGTGCCCGCGGTGGAGCTTGTTGCGGTGCGGCTCGGCCCAGAGCACGTCGATGCGCGGGTGCTCGTTGACGCGGGCGATCGCCGCGGCCGGCTCACGCCTGCCCTGCGTCAGCCGAACGGTAAAGTGCTGCCGCGTGATCGCCTGCTTGTCCTTGAGCCCGGCGTAGCCGACGTCGTTGCGCGGCACGGCGAAGTCGCGCGACAGCCGGCGGGCGACGTCGGTGGTGGCGAGCTGGCGCTTCTCCACGAAGAGCATCAGGTGCTCGCCTTCGCCGGCCGGCTCGTAGGCGGGCATCTCCTCGACGAGGAAGTCCTCGAGGCGCGCCTTGATGCGCCCGCCGATGCCCGGCAGGTCGTCGGTGAGGTAGGCGAGGGTGGGGATGGCGGACATGGGGCGTACGGGTGCGAGCGCCGGAGTGTGTTCAGTGGGTTTCGCGAAGCCGCAAGCGGCCTCAATCTTCCGGCGCGTTCTCGGCGACGAACTTGCGGAACGCCGCCGTGAGCCGGGCGGTGACGGCGCCGGGCTTGCCGTCGCCGATGGGGCGGCTGTCCACGCGGGTCACCGGGATCAGCTCCGCCGCCGTGCCGGTGAGGAAGATCTCGTCGGCCACGTACAGGTCGTGCCGGGTCATGTCGGGCGTGCGGACCGGCATGCCCATCTCGCACGCCAGGTCCAGCACCACCTGCCGCGTCACGCCCTCGAGCACGCCCGCGTGCAGCGGCGGCGTCGCCAGCTCCGTGCCCGCGGGCGTCTGACGCACCGTGAACAGGTTGTCACCCGTGCACTCGGCCACGTAGCCTTGGTGGTTGAGCATGATCGCCTCCTTGGCGCCGACGTCCAGGGCCTCGATCTTGGCCATGATGTTGTTGAGGTAGTTCATGCTCTTGACCCGCGGCGACAGAGCCATCGGGTGGTTGCGCATCGTCGCGGCGGTGATCACGTCCATGCCCGTGGCGTAGAGCTCCGGGGGGTAGAGCGCGATGCTGTCGACGATGATGAACGTCGTCGGGTTCGAGCATTTAAAGGGGTTGAGCCCCAGCGTCCCGGACCCGCGCGTCACGCACAGGCGCACGTAGCCGTCGTGCCGCTCGTTGGCGCGGACGGTCTCGCGCACGGCGGCGTCCAGTTCGTCCAGGCTGTACGGCATGGGCAACCGCAGGGCCTTGGCCGAGTCGGCGAGGCGCTGCAGGTGCGTGCGAAGCTTGAAGATGCGGCCGTTGTAGACGCGGATGCCCTCGAACACGCCGTCGCCGTAGAGCAGCCCGTGGTCGAACACGCTGACGGCCGCAGCCTGGGCAGGGACGAGCTTGCCATTGATCCACACGTGCTGCGACACGACGGTTCCCTGTCCGAGGCGCGAAAGCTTGCCCGGCGCGGGGCGGGCGGCGATTATAGCGGGATTCGTGATTGGCCGTTCGACCGGCCCGTGCAGGGCCCCGCTATCCTCTGCGGCCATGGGCCTGGCCCTGCTGCTGCTGGTCGCGGCCGTGCTCGTGCTGGCGCTGAGCACCTGGGCGCTGATGCGCTCGCTGCGCCGCCCGCCGCGCAAAACCTGGGCCCGGGCGCTGGCGCGCGGGCTGGCGACCGAGCCAGCGGAGCTGGGCCTCGAGGCCCGCGAGCACGCCTTCCGCCTGCCCGACGGCTCGACGACGCCCGGCTGGATCATCGCCGGCAGCCAGCCCCGCGGCCCGAGCGTGGTCATCGTCCACGGCTTCGCCGACAGCCGCTACGGCGCGCTGACGTGGCTCGACCGCGTCATCGACCACGCCGCGGCCGTCGTCGTCTTCGACCTGCCCGGCCACGGCGAGGCGCAGGCGTCGGCCACCGGCCTGGGCACGCGCGAGCCGGCGGACGTGCTCGCCGTCGTCGATGAACTGGCCGCGATGACGGCCGGGCGCCCCGCGGTGCTGTACGGCTACTCGCTCGGCGCCAGCATCGCCATCGGCGCCGCGGCGCTGGACGCGACGCGCGAGCATCGCGCCATCGCCGGCGTCATCGCCGACGGCCCGTACGCCCGCTGGCACGAGCCGGTCTACCGCACGCTGCGCCGCCGACGCTACCCGGCCGCGCTGCTGACCGCGCTGGCCGGGCTGGTGTTTCGCGTGACGCTGCCCGGGCTGGCTCGCATCGACCGCGAGCGCGACGCGGCCGCGCTGCAATGCCCGCTGCTGGTGCCGCATGGCTGCAACGACGAGATCTGCCCGCTGGCCTCGGCCGAGCGCATCGTTGAAGCCGCGCCGCGCGGGCGGCTGGTCACCTTCGACGAAGGCTGCCACCTCGACCTGGCCACCTGCGATCCCGATCGCTACCGCGAGGCGGTGGCGTGGCTGTTCGCGGAGATCGCCACGAATGAACGCGAATGAGCACGAAGATAAAGCCGGGACCGGTGGTCCCGGGGCGGCGGCGGCGCATCGTCGACATTCGATCCCGCTCCGTCGGCGCGTCGATCACCGGACTGCCTGGCCCCGCCATCGCAGGCTCGACGTGACGAGGGTGACCTGCCGCCGCGGCTGCGCAAACGCCGCCTCACCGGGACCACCGGTCCCGGCTTTATATCGGTGTGGCTCGCCATGCGTCGGTGGTTGAATTCGTGTGCATTCGTGTTCATTCGTGGCTATTCTTCGGTCATGGACCTGGCCCCGCTGATCGATCACACGAACCTCAAGCCCGAGGCGGACCTCGCCGCGATCGACCAGCTCGTCGCCGAGGCTCGCGCGCACGGCTTCGCCAGCGTCTGCGTCAACGGCCGGTACGCCCGCCACGTCGCGGCTGCGCTCAAGGGCGGCGGCGTGGCGGCGTGCGTGACGGTCGACTTTCCGCTGGGCGCCGCCCGGCCGATGGTCAAGGCGGTCGAGGCCACCGCCGCGTGCAAGGACGGCGCCGGCGAGATCGACTTCGTTGCCCACCTGCCGCACCTCTTGGCGTGCGATGCCGCGGCCGCGGAGGCCGACTTTCTCGAAGTGACGCGCAACGCGCGCTCGGTGAACCCGGACGTGGTGGTGAAGGTGATCCTGGAGACGGCGGCCTTGATGGCGGACATCGACGCCGCCACCGCCGAGCGGCGCATCGAGGCCGGCTGCCTCGCCGCCCGCCGCGCCGGCTGCGACTTCGTCAAGACGTCGACGGGCTTTCACCCGGCGGGCGGGGCGAGCGTGGAGGCGGTGCGGCTCTTGAAAAAGCACGCGGGCCCATTGAAGGTCAAGGCGGCCGGCGGCATCCGCACGCGTGACGATGCCCTGCGCGTGATCGACGCCGGCGCCGATCGCATCGGCTGCTCGGCGAGCGTGGCGATCGTGGGGTGAGGAGGATGGAACCACCGATGCATGGTGATGCACGCCGATATAAAGCCGGGACCGGTGGTCCCGGGGCGGCGGGCAAAGGTCCTGTGCTGCCATCGATCGCCTTCGTCGCATCGACCTCTGACCGCCGGCACGATGGATGATCGAGTTGCCGAGGCCCAATCAACCTGACTACTTGTCAATCTCGGGTGTGGCGCTGACCCCGCCCGGGCGAGGTGCATCAAGGTGACGATCAGGAGATGCCGTTGACGCAGATCGCGCGCCGCCTCCCCGGGACCACCGGTCCCGGCTTTATATCGGCGTGCATCACCATGCATCGGTGGTTCTACTCGAACCGCACGCGGCCCGACCCCTCCACCAGCTCGCCGATCCGGTAGACCGTCTCACCCATCCGGCTCAAGCGATCGGCGATGGCGTCGGCGAAGTAGGGCCGCACGATCATCACGTAGCCCACGCCCATGTTGAACACCCGCAGCATCTCCTCGTCCTCGACATCGCCGTGCTTTTGCAGGAACTTGAAGACCGGCGGCACATCCCACGCGCCGCGATCCACGCGGGCGTCGACGTCGTCGGTGATCGTGCGCGGCAGGTTGCCCGGCAGGCCCCCGCCGGTGATGTGGCTCATCGCCGCGACCACCTGCTTGACCGTGTAGTGGCGCAGCGTCGCGGTGACGTTGGCGGCGTAGATGCGCGTCGGCTCGAGCAGCACCTCGCCCAGTGTCTTGTCGGTGCCCAGCTCGTCGTAAGGCTTGTGAATGTCCAGGCCGGCGTGCTCGATGATGCGGCGCACCAGCGAGTAGCCGTTGGAGTGCACGCCGCTGGAGGCCAGGCCCAGGATGACGTCGCCCGCTTCGCAGCGCGAGCCGTCGATGATGCGGTTGAGCTCCGCGACGCCCACGGCGAAGCCGGCCAGGTCGAACTCGCCCTCCCGATAGACGTCGGGCATCTCGGCGGTCTCCCCGCCGAGCAGGGCGCATTTGGCCTGCTCGCACCCGTCGGCGACACCCTTGACCAGTTGCTCACCCACGGCTGGATCAAGCTTGTTGATTGCGATGTAGTCGAGGAAGAACAGCGGCTCGGCGCCCTGGACGATCAGGTCGTTGACGCTCATCGCCACGAGGTCCTGCCCGACGGTGTCGTAGATGCCCAGTTCCGCGGCGAGCTTGACCTTGGTGCCCACGCCGTCGGTGCACGCCACGAGCACGGGCTCGCGATAGTTGCGCTTGAACAGGCGTTCGTTGTAGTCGAGGCGGAAGCAGCCGGCGAACCCGCCATGCTTGCCCAGCACGCGCGGGCCGTACGTCCGCCGCATGTGCTGCTTGATGCGGTCGACCATGGCGTCGCCGGCGTCGATGTCGACACCGGCGTCGGCGTAGGTCAGCGGGCGCTTGCGCTCGTCCTTGGCCATGGGCGACAGTTTAGAAGATTCCGCGGCATTGCGGCGCGGTGTCACCGCTCGTCCGCACAGCGGCAGGCGGTTTGGCCCTGGGCACATGCACGGCTTGCTTGTCGATGGCACCCGGCGCCGGGCCGTTGGCTGAATTCGTATCATCTGCACCATGTCCGGCCCCTTCGACGCCGTGGTTTCGGCTGCCGACGCGGGTGTCGTTGTGCGTGTGAAGGTCGTGCCGGGCGCGAGCCGGGATCGCCTCACGGGGCTGCTGGGCGATCGGCTGAAGGTGCACGTGACGGCGCCGCCCGAGGCGGGCAAGGCGAACAAGGCCGTGTGCGCGCTGCTGGCGAAGGTGCTGGGCGTGCCGCGGCGCGACGTGAGCGTCGTGGCCGGCCACACCCACCCCGAGAAGCAGGTCGCGGTGGCGGGGGTGTCGGCGGAGCAGGTGGCGGTGCGGGTGGGCGAGCAACTCTTATGAAAGGGGGCGACGTGATGACTGGACGTGAACTGGCGATGATCGCCTGTCGGCTGCTGGGGCTGTATGTCCTTGTCATGGGTTTGTTCCGCACCGACTGGCTGACGGTGTCGCTGGTCATGCTGGTGGGCGACTGGGATGATCCCGATGCGCGCGTGCAGGCGGCTTGGATGCTCGGCAGCACCATTGTCCCGACCCTGCTGATGCTGGCGGCGGGCGTCGTGCTGTGGTGGACCGCGCCGTGGCTGGGCAGCCGCTTGGCGGGTTCGGCAGGTGACGCGAATCTCCCGGACCAACTCGATCCCAACAGCGCCCAGGCGGTGCTCTTCGCGGTGGCGGGGGTGGTGCTGATCGCGATCGGCGGCACGGAACTGATCTATCCACTGCTGGAGTGGGCGTACGCGGACCCGGACATGCTTGAGCCGCTGGGCCCGCGGTGGGTGGGCGGTCTGGTTTCGCGGATCGTGATGGTGCTGCTGGGCATCGGCCTGCTGCTCGGCGGGCGCGGGCTGGCGGGGCTGATCACTCGGTTGCGCACCTTCGCGACGCCGGGTGACGCGCGATGAGGCGTGGGTTGTGGTGCCGTTTCGCGAAGCCGCGAGCGGCTTGTTGCGTCGCCGGGCACGATCCGGGCGGCGTCGGCGAGCGCAGGGAAACTGCGGCGACGCCTTCCGATGGCCGATAAAATAGATTGCCGGCCTCCCGGGCTGGTAAGGACGGGTTGCACCCATGGCGGATGCTCTGCGAATTCACAGCGTCAGGCCGCTTGTGCGGTACGTCGACGAGGATCAGGCCATCATCGAGGCCCAGGTGCATCTGGGCTGGCACCGCGATGAGCCCCCGCCGCCGCTGACCGCGCTCTACCGCATCCGCGGCAGCGACGGGTTCACCGACGAGGGCGAGGCCGGGCTCAGCTTCGAGGCCGGCACCGGTTGCCTGCGCCTGGAGCTGGTCCGTCCGCAGCGGTGGTGGCCGGCGGGCATGGGCGAGCAGGCGCTGTACGAACTGGACATCGAGCTGCGCGCCGGCACGCATCGCGTCACCCGCCGCCACGCGACGCTGGGGCTCACTTCGGTGCGCACCGCGAGTCCGTCCTCCACGCCCGCGCTGAGCGAGTCCGCGAGCGAAGCTCGGGATCACCCCGCCACCCC
>SLDI01000435.1:0-8051 GCA_007125385.1 Phycisphaeraceae bacterium
CGCGCGGCCGATCATGCCGGTGGACGCGTCGCGGTCGCTGTTCATCCGCTACAACTACCTCAAGTTCAAGGCCGACCAGGTGCGTGCAACGCTGGACCGGTTGGAGCCGCGGCACAGTGAGCTGGACGCGTTCGAGGCGTGCGTGCGTGAGGCGCGGGGCATCCGCGACGCGCTGGTGCGCGCGCACCTGCCGGTGGTGCTGCTGGCGGTGAGGCGGCACCTTCTGGGCGAGCCCCAGCCCTCGCCGGGGCGGGTGATGGATCTGCTGGAGCGCGGGCAGGCGGCGCTCATCGCGGGGGTGGAGACGTTCAACCCGACGCGGGGCACGAGCTTCGAGTCGTCCCTGACGAATCGTCTGCTGCAACGGTTCGCGGCCGCGGGTGCGTCGCGCGACGAGGCGCGGGCGCAACGGCGTTTGACGGGCCAGCAGATGCGCGAGCGGCTGGTGCGCCGCGCACACGAGGCGGGGGTGGAGTTGCTGGGCAGGGACGGGTGAAGCTGGCAACGGTGGCCGCCGCTTTGGATGACAGGTCTTGCATCGTCGACGCGGCCGGTCTATGCTCGCAGGAAGTACGTTCGCTAGGGGTGCCTCGCCATGACGCGGGGCTGAGAAAGTCCCTTCGAACCTGATCAGGACGGGCCGTCGGCCCGGTCTGCGTAGGGAAGCGAACTCAACGCCTTGGGCTGACGCCGTAACGCCCCCGTCACGTTGAGCTTGCTTCCCTTCTCGCCACCCCGGCACGGAAAGGAAGCAAGCCATGCCCCTCGCGACCACGCACGACGCCCTCCACGCCACCGCCCACGCATACAAGCTGCCGCCGGTCGGTGGCAACCCGGGCACGTCGGCCCACGTCACGACGCCCGGCTCGTTCGCCCTGCCGCCGGACATCGGTGGGCCACGCATGTTCAGCTCGCCGGACACGCCCGGCATGCCGGGGCTCAGCGACAAGACCGCCTGGGACTTCCTGCCCGAGGGCTGGCGCGTCGAGGTCCTCGAGCGCGACGCCGGCGAGCCGACGCGCACCAACAGCGACACGGACGGCTGCCCGTCCGGCGGCCCGTGCGGCGAGCGGTTCGAGAGCTACGTCTTCACCGACGCCCGCGGCGTGCGCCGCAAGGTCACGCCCGCGCCCGGCTTCGAGCCGGTCACGCAGCTCGAGCACGCACGCCTGGGCATCGTCACCCCGCAGATGCTGCGCGTCAGCGAGCGCGAGGGGCACCTGAGCCCCGAGCAGGTGCGCGACGAGGTCGCCGCGGGACGCATGGTCATCCCCGCCAACAAGACGCACCTGGCCTACAAGCTCGACCCCATGGCCATCGGCCGGGCGAGCACCACCAAGGTCAACGCCAACATGGGCGCCTCGCCGGTGAGCTCCGGCACGGACGAGGAGGTGGAGAAGCTCCGGTGGGCCGAGCGCTGGGGGGCGGACACCGTCATGGACCTGTCCACGGGCGGGGACCTCGACGCCTGCCGCGACGCGATCATCCGCAACAGCACCGTGCCCATCGGCACCGTGCCCATCTACTCCATGATCATCGGCCGGCGGCTCGAAGACCTCGACAGACAGGTCATCCTCGACACCCTCGAGCACCAGGCGCGGCAGGGCGTGGACTACTTCACCATCCACGCCGGCATCCTCAGGGAGCACCTCAAGCTCGCGAAGGATCGGCTGATCGGCCTCGTGTCCCGCGGCGTGTCGCTGCTGGCCAAGTGGATGCTCACGCACAACCAGCAGAACCCCATGTACGACGCCTGGGAGGACATCTGCCGCGTCATGCGGGCCCATGACGTGACCTTCTCCATCGGCGACGGGTGCCGGCCGGGCGGCCTGGCCGACGCGACCGACGCGATCCAGCTCGCCGAGCTGGTCGCCATCGCCGAGCTGACCGAGCGGGCCTGGCGGCAGGGCTGCCAGGTCATGGTCGAGGGCCCGGGCCACGTGCCGCTGGACCAGATCGAATACAACATGAAGGTGCAGCGCCAGCTCTGCCACGGGGCGCCCTTCTACGTGCTCGGGCCGCTGACCACCGACATCTTCCCCGGCTACGACCACATCACCAGCGCCATCGGCGCCACCAACGCCGCGTACCACGGCGCGGCCATGCTCTGCTACGTCACGCCCAAGGAGCACCTGGGCCTGCCCAAGCGCGACGACGTCAAGCAGGGGTGCATCGCCTACAAGATCGCCGCCCATGCCGCCGACGTGGCGCTGGGCATCCCCGGCTCGCGCGACCGCGACGACGAGCTGACCCGCGCCCGCGCGGCGCTGAACTGGCAGCGCCACTTCGACCTCTCCTTCGACCCGGACACCGCCCGGGCCTACCACGACGAGGACCTGGACGTCGACACCGACTTCTGCGCGATGTGTGGCCACGACTGGTGCTCGGTGCGCATCAGCAAGGAGATCCAGGACTGGGCGTCGGGCAAGGACGAGGCGATGAAGCGCGACAAGCCGATGCGCAGCGCGGCGCTGACCGACGAGCAGCAGCGCATCCTGGAGCAGCGCGGCTATCTCAAGCCCGAGGAGATCCACAAGCTGGCGAGCAAGACGAAGCAGGTGATGGCCGACGCCACCGACCCCGCCACCGACCCCTCCACCGCCGACGACGCCGACAAGCCGGCGTGCCACAGCGACTACGTCGATCCCGAGACGGCCAAGCGGATGCAGCGTGAGAAGCTGGTGCAGGTCGACGTGCGCCCGGCGCTGGGCCTGCGGAAGAACGAGGAGTCGCCATTATAGAACGATCACCACTTGAACCCGAGAGGAGGCTCAGATGGGTGCTCAATCATCACGGGGGGGACCGTCGTGGCGTTCCTGGGCGATCACCCTGCTGCTCGCATTTGCAGTTCTGGCCGTGTTCTGGTTCATCAACAACTACATGCGGGTCGAGTCTGGCAACACCGCGCAGGAGGTTGCCGAAGCCGTCGTCGCGCGTTATCCGCCTGCAGGCGCGGACCTGGTCCTCATTGATCACGGCCGGAAGCACCGCGGTCGCGGCGAATCGTTTACCTTCTTCGACCCGGAAAACCAGCAACTGCTGCTGGTCAACGTTGAGCCGTTTCTGAATCTCGGCTGGCAGTACCGCTCCTACCGGCGGGTGAGGTTGCCGGACTGGCTGATTCGCGAAGAACCGACCGCTCAGGAAATCCGCGCTATATCCGCTTCCACGGGTTAGCTGCCGGGCGGCGTCAGCGGACATTTCCAGGAGCCGTCTGATGCAGCGTGCGTGAGTCGGAGCGATGGCTTTGTCACCGCTGCGGGAATCACGGCTCGGACGGCTGCGCCGCCACTTCGTGTCGGAGGGTCACGACCAGTTCGTGCTCGCGAACCTCGACCTCGAGCAGGCGCGCTTGCCGCGTCTCATCCACGCGCCAGACGGGTTCGAAGCTCAGGCCGCCGGTGAGCAGGTCGGCGACGCCCTGGCCGAGCCCGCTGTCCCCGATCCCGGCGAGGACGACGGCGGCAGGGACGCGCAGCCGGCCCAGGCGCAGGCCGCTGGCCGAGAGCGTGACGTGGGCGTGGTTGTGCTCGTCGTCGTCGAGGCGCAGGCGGGCGCTGACGATGCGGCCACCCAACGGCTCGATGCTGGCGGCGACGAGCAGCTCGTGCGGGTTGTCGGTGGGGGCGACGGCCAGGGCCTCGAGGCCCCGGGGCCGGGCCCCGCCCTGCTGGTCGAGCCAGGCGCCGCCGCGCTCGTTAAGCCAGGTGTTGATCAGCTCGTAGTCGAGCTCGAGGGTGCTGGGCCCGGGCTCGGGCTCGTCCTCCGGTGGGCCGGAGGTGGGCGTGACGTGCTCGCCGCCGGACCACCAGCGCAGGACGCGGTGCTCGGCCTGGTCGGCCAGGCGCTGGCGCTGGGCCGGGGCCAGGGCCTCGTGACGGGTCTGGAAGCTGGCCCAGTGCTCCGGCTCGCCGCCGGCGCGCCACCAGCTCCACGCCAGGGCCACGAGCAGCGCGCCCGCCAGCGCCAAGGCCACGGCGCGTCGCCAGGGAGGTCGTCCGGCCATGGCCCCATGCTAGGCCTTGTCGGCAAGCATGCTCCACGGGTGCCGCTTAACGCCGTGAACCATTCGATGGCGGCGCTAATGTAGGGTGGGTAGAGCGAAGCGAAACCCACCACGATGGTCGTAGATCCAGCAAGACTGGTGGGTTTCGCTTCGCTCTACCCACTCTACATCAACGTTCACGGCGTTGAGTGGCCCCCGCTCTCCGACACAGCCGGGCCTCGGGGCCGCGGGCGGGTCGCCGCGGGGCCGCGGGCCGTGTAACCCACTTCGAGGGATTGGCGTATAAGAACCTGTATGGAAAGGGTGCCACACAGCATCCCGGAGGGTGCTGTGTGCTGCGGACCCGCACGGTGGCTCGCACACAGCAGCCTTCGGCGTGCTGTGTGGCACCCGCAGCGGTTTGCATACACGTTTTAAGAGGCGGTGGCCACGGCCGCGGTGCCGGGCGATGGCCCGGTCGATGGATCAGGAGAATACACATGCGTGCATGGACATTCGCGAGCTTGTGCGGCCTGCTGCTTTGGCTGGCGACGGCGCCGGCGCAGGCGACGGACATCGCCGCCGACGCCCGGTGGTACGTGCAGTTGCAGGTCCAGCAGATGCTCGACAGCGAGATCGGGCAGGCGGTGCGCCAGGCCCATGACCTCGGGCCGGACAGCCCCCGCGCCGCGCGCTTCGAGCGCTTCGCCGGGTTCAATCCGCTGCGCGATGTGCACAGCGTGCTCATGTACCACCACAGCTTCGAGGAAGGCGAGGCGGTGGTGGTGCTGCGCGGCCAGTTCGATCCGAGGCGGATCGAGCAGCGCGTGGCCGAGGCGCCGCGCCATGAGCGCATCGACGTGGCGGGCCTGGCCGGGCACCGCTTCGAGATGCCCACCCGGCGCGGGCCGCGCGTCGTCGATGCGGTGGTGCGGCGGCAGTGGATCGCCCTGAGCGCGGACCGGGCGGCGCTGGAGCAGGCGGTGCAGGTGCTCACCGGCGAGCGGGGCGGGCTGGATGAGCAGGCCGAGCTGCTGGCGCCGCGCCGCCGCGAGATGTGGCTGCACGGGGGGGCGATCGAGCTGCACCGGGCGCGGGCGCACCACTCGGAGATCGCCGCGGCGGCGCGGCGGCTGCACCTGAGCCTGGGCGAGTCGGGCGGTCGGTTGCTGTGGTACGCCGAGGTCGCGGCCGTGGACGCCCGGCGGGCGGAGTTGATGGTCGAGGCGGCCGAGGGGCTCCAGGCGATGGCGCTGCTGCGTCACGAGCCGGACTCGCCCCTGGCCCGGGCCATTGCCGCGCTGCGGATCGATCGGGAAGATCAACGTGTGCGGCTGCGGTGGTCGCAGCCGGTGCAGGCGGTCGTCGAGCTGATCCCGGCGCTGCCTGGCCGGCATTGACGATGGTGGAGCGGGCCTTTGACGCAGCGGCAATGCCCAACGCCCTCGGCCGACGCCGAGCTGCTCGCCCAGGCGCGCGACGGCTCGGCCGAGGCATTCCGCACCCTGGCGCTGCGCTATCAGCCGCGGCTGACGGCGCTGCTGGGTCGCTACACGCGCAACCGCCACGACACCGAGGACCTCGTCCAGGAGACGCTGCTGCGGGCGTATCACAACCTGGCCCGCTACGACGACCGCTGGGCCGTGAGCACCTGGCTGTTCCGCATCGCCATCAACCTGGCCATCAGCCAGCGGCGTCGGCCCCGGGCGCGGACCAACCACGACGGCGTCGCCGGCTCGCTGGCGGCGCCGGCGAGCGGCGAGCCGCCGGCCGAGGCGGCGCGACGCGAGCACGCCGGTCGCGTGTGGACGATCGCCCGGCAGCAGCTCTCGGCCGAGCAGTACGCGATGCTCTGGCTGGCGTACGTCGAGCAGTTGCCCGCGACCCAGATCGCACGGGCGATGGGCAAGACGCCGGTGGCGGTGAAGGTGGCGCTGCACCGGGCCCGGCAGCGCCTGGCCGAGCACTTGATCGAAGGACAGGAGCCTTGAGATGAGATGTCGCGCCTATCGGCTGATCGCCCCGCGCGGGTTGTGGCGCCGCCACTTGCGCCGCTGTGAGGCTTGCCGGCGCTACGAGGCGGCACTGCGGCAGGTCGAGGCCGAGCTGACGCGGCCGCCGGCGGCGGGCGAGGCGCGGCCGGAGCTTGTCGAGCAGGTGATGCAGCGCCTGGGCCAGGGCGAGACGGCGGCGCCGGTGGCGGGGCGTCGGTGGCCGCGGTACGCGCTGGCGGCCGCGGTGGCGCTGATGGTGATGGTGGGTGTGGGAGCGTGGCTTGGCCGCGGGGCGCCCGAGCCGGGGCCGGCGCCGGGCGAGATGGCGCTGTGGCTGGCGGAGCTGGAGGCGTACACGGCGCCGGCGGAGCGTCGGCTGGACGAGCCGCTGCTGCGCCTGCGACGCGACGCGGAGGAGCTGATCGAGCCGATCCAGCGCTATTGGCCGGCGCTCGATCAGCCGCCGGGATGACGGCGGCGGTGCGTCACGCTTCACCCATGACGGTGACGACGATGGTGCGTGAGCGTGGCTTGATGTCGCATTCAAGGTGGAAGATCTGCTGCCAGGTGCCCAGGACGAGGCGGCCGTCGGCCACGGGCACGGTCAGCGACGGGCCGAGCGTGGTGGCCTGGAGGTGGGAGTGGGCGTTGCCGTCGTGCCAGGTTTGCTCATGGCCGTAGCTGCGTGAGGCCGGCATGAGCTGGTCGAGGATGGCGGGCAGGTCGCTCTTGAGGCCGGGTTCGAACTCGATGCACCCGACGGCGCCGGTGGAGCCGACGTTGAAGACGTGCGCCAGGCCGGTGGCGATGCCGCTGCGCTGGACGATCTGGTCGACGTCGTCGGTCAGGTCCTGCATGTCGCGATGGCCGGCCGTCTGGAGGGTGATCTTCTGCTGGTGGGTCATGGGTGCATGGTAGTGGCGGGCCGCCGTGGGAGCGGAGCGGGCGGTGGTGGCCGGGCTGGTGCTGGTGTTGCTGGCCGGGCGGGCGAGCCGGGGCGGGGCCATTCGCCCCGCTCTCGAAGCCGTCGCCGCGGCCCCCGGTGACTGGCGGGCCGCCGGGGCGTAAAATGGTGGTGGCAAGCTGGATTCGCTCGTTCCCGGCAGCACAAGGAGACGCCCGACTTTGGAGCTGACGATCCGCCTCCCGCACGGTGAGCAGCGCATGGCTGTGACCGGCACCGCGGAGCGAAACCTCAAGATCATCCGTGAGACGCTGGGCGTGAGCCTCAGCGCCCGCAATGGGTCGCTGCGCGTCAGCGGCGACAGCACCGCGGTCGGGCGCGCCGCCCACGTGATCGAGCAGCTCGGCGAGGCGGCACGCTCGGCCAGGCCGATGACCCGGCAGCAGCTTCTCGAGGCCATCGCCGAGCTGGATCAGCGCCCCTCCGGCGGGCCGGCCGCCGCGGCCGCGGGCCGGAAGCCGCCGCTGGGCGAGCCGCTTGACGTGTTCCTGCCCGGGCGGCGCGTCAAGCCGATGACCGACGGCCAGCGGGTGTATCTGACGGCCATCGCCGGTCACGACCTGACCTTCTGCGTCGGGCCCGCGGGCACGGGCAAGACCTACCTGGCGGTGGCGGTGGCGGCGGCGATGCTCAAGCGCGGCGACGTGCGCAAGCTCGTGCTCGTGCGCCCGGCGGTCGAGGCGGGCGAGAAGCTCGGGTTCCTGCCCGGGACGATGCAGGAGAAGGTCAACCCCTACCTGCGCCCGCTGCTCGATGCCCTGCACGACATGATGGACTTCGACCAGATCCAGCGCTACATGGACGCGGACCTGATCGAGATCGTGCCGCTGGCGTTCATGCGCGGGCGGACGCTCAACGACGCGCTGATCATCCTGGACGAGGCGCAGAACACGACGCGCAGCCAGATGCTGATGTTCCTGACGCGGCTGGGCCACGGCAGCAAGATGATCGTCACGGGCGATACCTCGCAGATCGACCTGCCCGACCCGCGCGACTCGGGGCTGGTCGACGCGATCCACCGCCTGCGTCGCACCGCCGGCGTCGCCCGGTGCACGCTCGCCGGGGCCGACATCGTCCGGCACAACCTGGTCCAGCGGATCGTGGACGC
>SLDI01000630.1:0-8032 GCA_007125385.1 Phycisphaeraceae bacterium
GCAGCGCGGCGCGGATGTAGGGTGGGTAGAGCCAAGCGAAACCCACCGTTGCTGGGGGCGATCCACGATGCGCGTGGTGGGTTTCGCTTCGCTCTACCCACCCTACAACGGAAGTTCACGGCGTTGTGTGGCCCCCTGAGCGACGCCAACCTGTGGTGAAGCGAACCATTCAAAGGTCATTAATCTCACTCGGCCACCTCCAACGCCTCGGCGCCGGCGCGGCCGCGGAACCCGCGCCACCGCAGGTGCCCGTCCCGTTCAATGGTGACGGTCGCCTTGCCGTCGCGGCTGGTCACCAGGCGCGCCGGGGGGTAGGCCATGTCGTTGAGGCTGTCGGCCCAGCGGTCGTCGCGGTACTGCCCGGCCGAGCATGACTGGACGATCACCGCCGGGCCCACCCGGTGGACCAGTGCGACCGCCTGGCCCGAGTGCTCGCCGTGGTGCGGCAGCTCCATCACGTCCGCCGCCAGATCGTCGCCGAGCTCCAGCAGCCGCGTGATCGCCCCGCGCTGGATGTCGCCGGTCATGAGCACGCTGCGCCCGGCCACGCGAACCCGGGCCACGAGGCTGGCGTCGTTGACGCGCGCCGGCGGGTCGCGGCTCGGCGGCCAGAGGATCTCCATGCCCGCTCCGCCCACGCTCGTCCGCCAGTGGCGCGTCGCGACTTCCACGGGCACGCCGGCCTCGTCGAGGATGTCGATCAGCATCGCCACCGGGCCACCCGGCTGATCGCGCGCGAGCTCGAGCACGTGCGGGGGCACCACCACGCGCCGGACCTCCACCGCCTCGATGATCGCGGGGATGGCGTTGTAGTGGTCGACGTGCGCGTGGGTCACGAAGATCGCCTCGAGCCTGCGCACGCCGAGGCGCCGCAGGCCGGGCACGATCGTCCGCTGCCCCGCCTCCGGGAAGGAGTGCGAGCCGGCGTCCCAGAGGATGTGCTCGCCATCAACGCTGATCAGATGGGCCGACCCGTGCCCGACGGCGAAGCTGCGCAGCTCCAGCGCAGGGGACGAACGCGCAACCCCGGCCAGCAGGTGCGGCCGGTCGTGGAGCACCCCCCAGCCGGTCAGGATCGCCAGCGCGGCCACGAGGGCGGCAAATCGGTGGCGGAACTGCCCGGCGAAGAACGCGAGGACAACGGCCAGCGCGCCCACCGCCCACAGCGGCGAAGCCGGCCGGGCCAGCTCCAGCGCCGCCCCGGGCCAGCGCGCGGCCGCCTCCACCAGCCCCAGCGCGATGCCCGCACCCGCCTCGGTCAGCGGCGCCAGCCACTGGCTCGCCGCCGGCGCCGCCAGGCCCACCACCATCTTCAGATACCCGATCCCCAGCAGCACCGCAAAGGGCAGCACCGCCAGCACTGACAGCACCACCGCCCACGGGTTGACCAGCTCGAAGTGAAACGCCACCAGCGGCACCGCCGTGGCGCCGGCAACGAGGCTCACGGCCGTGACGTCCGCGATCCGCCGAGCAATCAGCCAGCGCCACGGCATGGGCGGGCTGTGCTCCGCCTCGCGCAACGGCCACAGCGCCGTCGAGACGCGCCGGGTGAACAGGATCAGCATCGCGACAATGCCGAAGCTGAGCTGAAACCCCGGCGACGCCACGTCCTCGGGCCGCCAGAGCAGCACCCCGATGGCGGCGATCGCCAGCAGCGCCAGCGCGGGCATGGCCCGCCCCATCGCCCACGCGATGCAGAAGGCCGCCGCCATCGTCGACGCGCGGAGAATCGGCACACGCCCGGGCAGCGCAAAGGCGTAGACAAGCAGGCTCACCAGCACGATCACGGCGCAGGTGCTCGGCCGGACGCCCGTCAGGCGCGCCAGGCCCCAGACGATGCCCAGCAGCACCGCCAGGTGAGCGCCGGAGATGGCCATGAGATGCGCCAGGCCGGTGTTGCGAAACAGATCGTAGGTGTCGCGGAAGCTTTCGCCGCGCTGGCCGAGAAGCAGCGCCTCGAGCAGCTCGAGCGGCGGGCCCGGGCTCATGCCCGCTCGCAGCCCGTCGAGCATGGCGTGGCGCAGCGCGTAGCGCGCGTCGCGCAACCGCGGCCCGGCCAGGCCGGCGACCCGCCCTGTGCCGGGGGCGTCGTCCAGCCAACGCCAGTGGCGTACCGAGGGAAGGCTGAGCTGCCCCGGAATCCCGCGCCCCGCCAGGTACGCCCGGTAGTCGAACGCCCCCGGGTTGCCCGGCGGGGCGACCTCGTAGAGCCAGCCCGTCGCCGCGATGCGCTGGCCGTGGCGCAGCCGGTGCTCGTGCTGGTTGATCCGGACCGACAGCGTGCCGCTGGCCGACCGCCGCTCGCCGGCGATGGTGACGCCGTCGACGTCGAGCTCGAAGAGCGTCACGTCGGGCCGGTAGCTGTAGCGCAGCAGCCCCGCCTCGTCGCGCGGCGGGTGGGACAGCTCGCCGACGACACGCCCCGTGACCTGGGCGAGCTGGCGCTCGTCGGTGACGTGGTGGGCGATATGGTCGCTCCGCACATGCTCGACCGCCAGGACGTGGTACGCCGCGGCCAGGCCCAGCCCGGTCACGATCAGCATCGCGGCGGTCAGGCGCGGGCGCTTCCACGCCAGCGCCGCGCAGGTGGCCAGCAGCCCGGCCGCCGCCACGCCCATCCACACCAAGGCATGGGGCGCGGCGCGGCCGAGCGCGAGCCCGGCAATCAGCGTGATCGCGGTGAGGACGTAAGGCCTGGCGATGAGCCAGTTGAGCCGGTCGCGCGAGATGTCACCGGGCGTGCCCGGGTCGGAAGGACGAGCCGGGTGCATCGCGGGATTGTAATAAGCAATGCGGAATGATGAACCCACAATGCGGACACCGGCCGGCGTCACGGCGGCCCGAGCGATCGGATCAGCGCCGCGCCATCGCCCGTCGCGCTGTGGCGGGCCGCGAGCGTCGTGCGGCCGGCGCTCAGCGCGACACGGAGCAGATGGTGCACGGCCCGGCCGGCGATGATGTTGGGCTCACGCTCCTCGGCCTGCAACCACGTCGCTTCGTCGGGCCAGAGCTCCGCCGCCGCGTAGCCTTCCACCGCGGTGCTGGCGATGGCGCTGTCCCCCGTGCGGGCGAGAGCCCAGCGGGTGTCGCCCTCGCCGCCGACCGCGGGTTGCTCCTCGCCCGCCAGCGGCAGGGCGAAGCCGCCTTCCACCCACGTCGCCCCGCCGGGCGGATCGCCCTCGAGCTCGATGAGGTGCTGCGTGTGGTAGCACTCGGCCTCGGCGGTGAGCGTGGTCTCGACGGTCGCCAGGCAGCCCTCCCCCGCCGCGAAGCTCCAGACCAGGTGCATGACGCGACCGTCGTTGACGTCAACCTCCTGCACCCGCGGGCGCACCACGACGCCGTCGGCCAGGCGCAGCGCGAACTGGTTGTCGAAGAGGCTGCGGTGCTTGCTCGTGTCGGCATTGCACGGAAAGTGTGTCGAGTAGACCAACTTCTGGTACAGCGCGCTGTGGTTCTCGTGGTTGCGCAGGTTGTAGAGGCGCAGCTCGCCGGTGGCCGCCCGGCCGCGCATCACGAAGCCGGGGCCCTGGCGCGGCCGGATGAAGTCGCCGCGGTCAATGGGCAGCTCCTGTGCGGGTCTGGCCCAGAAGGGGTGCTCGTCGGGCATCGCCAGGCAGAGAAACGTCTTCATCCCCCAGTAGGGGTGGCCGCAGTTGATGTACCCGTCCCGGCCGCCGTCGCTGCCGCGGGCCGTGAGGCGCTCGCGCAGCGTGCCGTCGCGGTGCAGGGTGTCCCGCCCCAGCCAGGCGTCCAGGTTGCGCGCGAGCATCGCCCGCGTCAGGCCCGGGTCGACCGGCGCGCGGCCGAGATAGTGCGCGGCCACGAGTCCGCTCAGCCAGCCCCACCGGTACGCCAGCGACCGGCCGAACAGCACGTTGCGCCCGCCGGCGTCGATGAGGTAGGGCAGATCGGTGCATCGCTCGTCGAGCTTCGCCAGCGCGCGCTCCAGCACCGGGTTGTCCCAGTCCGGCAGCATGGCGCGGAGGTAGGCGTGGTGCGAGCCGTTGACCCAGAAGTTGTAGTAGTCCAGCCCCGAGTAGCGGCTGTCCCACATCCAGCCGTCGGCCAGGTAAAGATCGTGGCCGATCAGCAGGTCCCGGCGGACGGCCTCGAGGCTGCCCTCGAAGCCCTGGTCCGCCAGCGCAACCCGGGCCGCGTGGTTCACCGCCGTGAACAGCGACCAGTTGTTGAAGTGGTGCGTGTTGGCCGTGCACAGGGCGAGCCACTGCTGGATGTTGGCGATCTGCTCCTTCGTGAGCCGGTCAAAAAGCCAGTCCCGGGCAAGCCAGAGTGACAAGGCGACCAGCGAGGACTCCACCTGCCGCTGGTTGCGCCCGCCCCGCGGCCGGTAATCCCAGTAGTCGCGGTGGTGCGGGTCCGTGCCGTGCGTCAGCGCGCTGGTGATGATGTGGCGCGGGTCGATCTCCCGGCCGTCCGTCAGGGAAATGCGGGTCGGCTCGCCGCGTTGCACGGTCCACGCGGCCAGCGCAGGGAGCATGCGGGTCACCCCATCGCACTGCTTGCCCGATCGCGAGACGAAGTTGTTGAGCTTCACCCCCTGCCCCGTCTCCCACACGGCCAGGCTGTCGGAGGTGCCGATCAGGCTGTCGTACCAGCCGGTCAGGAGGCGGGCCAGGCGGTCGTGAAAGAAGGCGCGGTCGTACACGGAAAAGTCCGATGGAAAGTGGGCAGACGCGGCCGAACCCACGGGGACGATCCTCCGCTTGCGGTGATGCGGCCGTCGGCACAGCCCCGGCCGGCCTGCTACTCACGCGGGTGGCGATAGGGGCCCGGCGGCGCCTCCTCCGTGGGCGTGGCGGTCTCGATCTCCGGCGGCTCAACAGGCCGACGCTCCAGGTCCGGCGCCGCCTGGTGCGCCAGCACCTGCCCCTGCCGCGCGTAGTCCATCGCCTCGGCCAGGATCCGGGCGCTCTCCTGCGGCGCGTGGAAACCCATCGAGTTCTCCGAGTACACCCAGTCGATACGCCACTGCGCCCGACGCTGCATCCGCAACGCCTCGGCCAGGGCTTCCTCGGTCGCGCCGGCCTCCTGGGCCGCGACGATCGTCTCGATCAACGCGACTAGGGCATCGGACGAGCGGTCGATCAGCTCCCGCGTCCGGTCCTGGATCGTGTGCACCCGGGCCAGCAGCTCATCCTCGGCCACGTTGTGGCACGTCTGGCACGACGCCGCGATGTCCAGCAGCGGGCTGCGCACGTGGTGCTCGCTCACCTTCATCGCCCCCTCGCGCTTGTAGGGCATGTGGCAGTCCGAGCACGAGACGCCCGCCCTGGCATGACTGCCCTGCATGAACAGCTCGAACTCGGGGTGCTGGGCCTTGAGCATGCCGCCGCCCGTGATCTCGTGCGTCCAGTCGTCGAAGCCGATCTCGTCGTAGTACGCCTCCTGCTGCTCGACGCGCAGACCCTTGGCCCAGGGGTACGTGACCATGTTGAACTCGGGCTCGAAGTAGTACTCCACGTGGCACTGGGCGCACGCGAACGTGCGCATCTGCTGCCGCGTGGCGTCGCGGTTGACGTCGTAGTCCTCGACGCCGTGAACGTGCTTCATGTACTCGGCGATCCCCACCTTGAACGCCGGCCGCGTCACGCGCAGCGCGAGCGTGTCCGGATCGTGGCAGTCGACGCAGTTGCCCGGATGCTGGATCAGGTGCTCGCCCTCGTCGTCCGTGATCCAGCGCGCCTCCTCCCACGGCATCGCGCTGAGCTGGCGGAAGCCTTCCATCACGTCTCCGTCGCCCAGGTGCCGGTAGGCCGGCATGACCGAGCTGTGGCAGTGCAGGCACGCCCCGGGCTGCGGCCGCTCCAGCACACGCAGCGTGTGATCCTGGTCCTGGAGCATGTACGCGTGGCCCCGGGCCTCGCGGTAGTCCAGGCTGAACGCGTACCCCGCCCACATCAGCCGCAGCCAGGGATCCTCATCCAGCTTCTGCTTCGGGATCGCGTCCGACCCGCCGTAGCGCGTGCGCTCGTGGTCGGTGGTGCGCATGAACCCTTCGTACTGGCGCGGAAAGTTCACCGCCCACGCGGCCGGGTCCGTCGTGTCCTCGTCGAGCTCGACGAAGATGACGTACGGGTTCCGCGCCTCGGTCTTGCGCTCGAATATGTTCGTCAGCAGCGCCGCGGCGAGGAAAGTACCCACGGCGAAAACCACCACAACCCCGACGAGGATCACCGTCTTGCGCGTGCGGCCAGGGGATTCAGCGGGCATGGTTGCGCTCCGTCAGAGGGAGAATAGCACACGGATGCACACGGATGGGAGAGGCGATTGTGTGGGTGTCTGGTGCACGTGGGGTTCCTGGGGTCGGTCGATCCGAGGCACGCGGTGGGTTTCGCGAAGCCGCGAGCGGCCTGGCGGTCGAGGGTCCTTCTGGTTGTGTTTATTCGTGTTCATTTGTGGCTGGTTCTACGGCCGGCGCCACTGGGCGTGGCCGACGTCGGCGTGACAGTGGATGCAGGACATCATCTCCCCCCCGCGCTCAATGGGCTTCATCTCGTGGACAAAGTCGCTGTGGCAGTCCAGGCACGAGTTCTGGACGATGCGACGGTTGCGCGGCTTGATCCGGATCGGCTCCTGGAAGGTCTGAAACGTGAACTCCCACGAATGAAAGAAGCCGTTGTCCGCCTTGGCGATCAGCCCGTGGATCTTCTCGCTGGGCATGTGGCAGTCGGTACACGAGGCGACGTGCGCGTGGCTGGACGCCACCCAGGAGTCGAAGTGGTCCTCCATGACATGGCAGTTGATGCAGGAGCGCGGATCGTCGGAAAAGTAGCTGTGCCCGTCGCCGTAGCTGAAGGTGTACGCGGACATGCCGGCGAACATCCCGCCCAGCACCGCCGCAGCCAGGGTCAGCGCGCCAACACCATGAAAAAGGCTGCGGAGTCGGCCGGCCGGGACAGGGTTCGTGGGGCGCCGCTCACTCACGTTCGTGTCTCAGATCGGGACGTTGTTATCCGCATTGTCGGACAAGTCGCATGATCGGCTCGAAAGCGATTGTACAGATTCCCCCCCCTCCGGCAACGGGGCGCGTCACCGCTTTGCCAGCGCCTCCGACCCTCGCCCGGCCCCGCCACTGCCCCCGCCCCCACCTCGCTCACGACCGACCTTGCCCGCCGAGCGCCAACGGTGCGGCGGCAGCAGGCCCAGCCCCATCAGCGCGAGCTGGCTGAGAAAGAAGGCGAAGAGCCAGAACATCGCCGACTCCATGAACCCGTAGGAGTGCAGCCCCACCCCCAGCATGTTCGTGCCGAACCACGCCCACGCGGTCACGACGTTGCCCCCCACCGCCAGGACCATGATCCCCCGGGCCTGGATCATCCCGCCGAAGCGGGCGTGGAGGATGATCGCGTGCAGCAAAACGATCAGCGCGGCCCCGTTCTCCTTCGGATCCCAGCCCCAGAACCGGCCCCAGGACTGGTCCGCCCAGATGCCGCCGAGCACCGTGCCGACGAAGCTGAAGAGCAGCGCAAAGCAGATCGTGCCGTAGACCATGCGCGTCAGCGATTGCGCCAGGTCGCGCGTCAGCCAGGGCGTGACGGTCCCCAGCAGGATGTAGACGATGGCCAGGATACCCGCCAGAAACGTCGCGCTGTACCCGATCGTGATCGTGATCACGTGCGTCGCGAGCCAGAAGTTCGAGTCCAGCACCGCCTGCATCATCTCCATGGTGTCGCGGTCGCCCGCGAGGTTGTGGGCGATGATCAGCGTGACGAACCCCACCACCGCCGCCCCGAGCGTCGCCAACCCCAGCCGGTGAAAACGCTCGACGATGATCGCCAGCAGCACCGAGCCCCAGCCCACGAACACGGCCGAGGAATACAGATTGGTCACCGGCGGCCGGCCCTGCAGGTAGATCCGCGACGCCAGACCGAACGTGTGCAGAAGAAACGTCACGGCGAGCAGCGCGAACGCCACGGCGGCCAGCGTGGCGGCCCAGCGCGCGGCGCCTCCCGGCGATGCGCCGTCGTCGGTGCCACCGCCGGCTTGCACGCCAGCGCCCGGGCCGCCA
>SLDI01000519.1:0-24075 GCA_007125385.1 Phycisphaeraceae bacterium
CTGCATCGGTCACCACCACCGGCAGGCCGAACCACAGGGCGGTTTTCAAGGCTGCGCTCTGGGTGCCGTCAATATAAGGCGCCACAAACAGGTCTGAAGCCTCGAAGTAGGCTCCCGCTTCGCTGTCGGGGATGTAGCTGTCGTGGATGTGCACCCGCGCTTCCAGCCTGAACTCGCGGATCATCACCAGGTAATGGTCCTTATCCTCCCAGAACTCGCCTGCCACCAGCAGGTGGGCGTCGCTGCCCTGTGCTGCCAGGTGGTGCAGTGCTTCGATCAGCACGGCCAGCCCCTTGTAGGGGCGCACAAAGCCAAAAAACAGCAGCACTGGCACCCCTGCCGGCAGGCCTAAGCGCGCCCGCAGGTCGGCTTTGGGCTGACCGGTCGGTTTGAAGGGAGAGTAGATCGGCAGGGGGGCGATGCTGATCCTTTCTGCCCCCGGGAGCAGGTCCAGCAGGCGCTGCTTTTCTTTTTCGGTCATGACGATGAAGCGGTCTGCTTCCTGCAGGGTCCTGCGCGCCAACATTCGGTCCCAGGGCTTGGGCTCGTGGGGGAGGGTATTGTGGATCAAAATCGTGGTGGGGATGCCCTTTCGTTTCAGGCGGCGGATGATGAAGCGAAAGGCCGGCCCCCAGAAGGTGACCCACCAGGGGAGGATCACCTTTTCGGGTCGGAAGTCTTTGATCGCGACCGCGGTCCGCCGCCGCAAGCCCAGAGCCGTGATGCGCTGGCGTGCACGAGTCCGAGCGAAGGCCACGACGGTCACCGGAACGGGTACCACACGATGATTTATCCGGCCACGCAACCTGCCCCCGCCCTCGACCGCTTCGGCCGGATCGTCGAGCAGCGCTGGCGCGACCACACCGCCAACGCCAACCGCGTCCAGCACGCTCACGCCTACGACCGGGCGAGCAACCGCCTCTACCGCGAGGTGTCACGAACATGACCGGTGCCGCCAGGCGGGTGACCCACTTTTATGACCAGCGGGGCACCGCCGAGCAGTGGATCAAGGACGGGAAGAACGCCGTGAAGTGGACACGGCTGAGCTGCCGGCGATTCGATGCCAACCAGGTGCGGTTGCAACTGCACGTGCTGGCGCACATCCTGGCGAACTTCCTGCGGCGACTGACCCTGCCCGCGAGCATCAAGCACTGGTCCTTGACCACGCTGCGAGAGAAGCTGGTCAAGATCGGAGCCAAGGTCGTCCACCGTGCCCGGTACGCGATCTTCCAACTGGCGGAAGTCGCCGTGTCGCGCCACCTGTACCGGACGATCCTGCCGCGGATCGCGAGGCTGCGGGAAGCGGCCATGCCACCGCCGGTGACGTGAGTCAGGGGCAGAAGATGGTTTCGGTGGGAGCGGAATGGCATGGATCGTGTGCGCCGTCTTCGCCGAGACGGGCGTTCTGGGACGCTCGTCGGGCATCTTTGGCGTCGGCCAGGGCCATCGCGGAGACCTTTACTGATGCCTTTGGGCCTGAAATGTATTGGAGCCGACGTCCGGCGACGGTACACTGCCATTCAGAGCGGCCAGGACGGGGCTCGTCGAGGAGTAACTGGGGAATGTCCAATAAGGAGTCGATCATGCCCCATCGCCAACTGTTTTGTGTGCTCATCGCCGCCGCGTCGATCCTGGGGCTGGCTTCGGCCGGCCAAGCCGAAGAGTGGATCATCACCAAGAACCCGTACGCCGACGTGGACTGGGAGGCGTTCGGCGAGCACAAGGCGAACCTGCACACGCACACGACCGAGTCGGACGGGCGGCACACGCCGGCGGAGGTCATCGACGATTACTACGAGGCGGGCTACGAGATCCTGGCGATCACGGACCACAACCATGTGACCTGGAGCTGGCCGGACTACGGCCGGGACCCCGAGGAACTGCTGATGGTCGCGGTGGTGGGCAACGAGTTGTCGCGTCACCACCACGCCAACACGCTGTTCACGAAATATCCCGAGCCGATCCGGCGTCGGTCCACCGGTGACCTGGCGACCTCGCTGCGCGAGAACGAGGAGCTCGGGGCGCTGATGTTTTTGTGCCATCCGGGCCGGTACTGGCGGCCGCAGGACGGGCAGGTGCCGGAGCACGTGCGCGACGAGTATGCCGAGCTTTTCGCGGAGTATCCGAAGCTGCTGGGCTTTGAGATTCACAACCAGAACGACCGCTACCCGCAGGATCGGCTGCTGTGGGATGCGCTGCTGGTGGAGTCGATGCCGCGGCGGTCGGTTCTGGCGTTCGCCAACGATGACACGCACAGCTCGGGGCACGTCGGGCTCAACGCCAACGTCTTTGTCGTGCGTGAGCTGAGCCTGGAGCACGTGCGCCTGGCGCTGAAGCGGGGCCAGTTCTACGCGACAACGATCACGACGCACCCGCGCGACGAGCGCGACATGACGCTTGCGCCGCGGATCGCCGGCATTGATTACGACCGCGAAGCGGGGACGCTCACCATCGACGCCCGGGCGGGCGATGAGCCGCTGGAGGACGAGGCGTACACCTGGATCTCTGCCGGCGGGGAGCAGGTGCATACGGGCCCGACGCTGGATCTGAACGCGGTCGAGGGCCTGGACGCGTACGTGCGTGCCGAGATCCGCAGCCCGGGCGGCACGACCTACACGCAGGCGTTCGGCATCCGCCAGCGTCAGTGAGCCGGGCGTGGGGTTTTGGTGAGCGATGAGTTGGGTGCCACTGGCGGCGTGTTCGCCAGTGCCTCGCCAATGCCGAGGGCGTGAGCCGTTCAATCGCGCGGCAAGGGGATAGTTCGCACGGTTGATGGGCTTTGGCGCGCCTGGGCACTGGCGGGCAAGCCGCCAGTGGCACCCAATGCCGTGAACTTCGAGCTCAGACGCCGGGGTGCCGTGGTCTTGGCGAATGCCAATAAACAGCGAATGGATCGGTGGCACGTGTTGTGAGCATTTATAAATCAGAACGTCAGCCGCTCCGCGGCGTCCGCGAGGTCCTCCTCCGTGCGGCGGGTGTAGCGACTCGTCGTGTTCAAATTCTCATGACCGAGAATCTGGGCCAGACCCACAAGGTCATTGGCGTTGTCGGCGAGGAACCGGGTGATCCGCTCCAGCGCCCGCCGCAGCCGCTCGACCAGCACCACGTCGCCATAGCTCGCCCGCTCCGGCCGCTCCCCCTCAGGCGCGATCGGCGGCTGCGTTCAGGCGACGTGATTGAGACGTTGCGTTACCTGTTCGAGGTGCGTGGCGCGCCGCGGCATATCTACTATGCGTCGTCAGGTTGTCGATCACTCGCGCGGGCGTGCGACCAGGCGTTCCCGCCGCCGGAGCCGCTCGCAAAGCGCGAGAAGGAGAGCCAGAAGGCGTGGTGGGAGCGGCTCACCGACGAGCAGCGCGGGCAGGTGCGCCGCTGGCAGCGCGAGCACCGCTGGCACCCGCACCAGCTTCGCCACAACGCGGCGACCGAGCTGCGCCGGCAGTTCGGGATCGAGACGGCGCGGATCATCCTCGGCCACCGCTCGGCGGCGATCACCGAGGTCTACGCCGAGTTGGACCAGGCGAAGGCGGTGGAGGCGATGAAGCGGGTGGGCTAATGATGACTAGGCACAAGCGGATGCATTATCATCTGTCTATGCATCTGCTATACGCGGACGAATCGAATCTTCGCCGAGACGAAGGCGAGTTTCAAGTATACGGCGGGGTCCTAATCCCTCCGGAGGCAGCTCTTGTCTTGTCAGAGGAGATCGAACGCCTTCGACAAGATGCAGGGGTGCCGCGCGACGCGCGGCTGAAAGTTGCCCCACGGCCAGAGAATCTCGCAGAGAAATCGTTCATTCGTCTCAAGCAAAACATCATTGAAAGGGCTGTTGAACACGGCGTCAACTCTATTATTGTGGCTACGCCTCATGCGATCAACCCTGGTGATCCTGAGAAGATTCGCCAGTGGGCGATCAATACCACTTGCTATCACTTCAACTGCATGCTTCATCACTTGGGAGAGGATTGTGGCACAATCATTCTTGACCGTGTACAAGGGAGTGAGGGTAAGCAACTCGATGGGCTTACACGGGAAAAGATAAGTCACGAACTTAGAGGACCATTCCCGTACTCGAACCAAATCGACCTGGATCGGATTACCGGCGTCCATTACGGCACGATCGGCCAATCTCATTTTTGCTCTCTTTGTGACATTGTGATTGGCTCATTCCGATACGCCATCAATCGACTTTGCGTCGTAGATAAAGGTACCCCTGGCGCATGCGTGCTGCCCCCTCCGACTCGCGGCTTCGACCGCCAGCGGCGCTCTGCCTCCGGTAACCTCGGCACTCATCGCGGGCCCACCGGCGGCAACCCATTGGCCCGCGCCAGAGACCACCCCGCGGCGCGGTGCGTCGCGCTTCCCGATACATGATGCGGTCGAGGTGGCCTTCCAGGCACGTCGCACCTGCCGCCCGCCGGTAGGGTTCCGGCCGAGTCTACCATCGTCCTCCGCCGACGCGGTGGCATTGCGGGCCCGCTTGTCATAGACAGGGGCAGAGGTAAACATAAATCATTATAAAATAACATGTTACGCCTCCTCCCGACGCCTGACCTATGACAGAAATGCCAAAATCTGGGCGCGCGGAGCGCCAACAAACCCCTCTCTCGCGCCCCATATGAGGCCCCCGCTATTCTTGCGCAGCAGCGCCAGGTAATGCTGCGGCTTCAGCACGTATTGGCCCTTCTCGTACGTCCGCCGGTGCTCCGCCACCAGTTCGTGCTCGCACCAGATCTGCACCCGGTCCGCGAACAGCTTCACCAGCGCCCCGTGATGCGCCCAACGCACCGGCGCCGAGTAGCGGTTCGTCTCCACCCGCACCAGCGAGCGCCCGTCCACGAACGTCGAGACCCGCACGCACGCCTCGAACCTCTTCGGCGGCAACGCCAGCATCGCCGCACGCTCCTCCTCAAGCATCTGCCGACGCGTCAGCTCACCATGCGGCGCCGGACCCGGCTGACCCAGATCGCGATCGCACGACGCCAGCAGGTGCGGGCCCAGCTCCGCCAGGCTCCCCACCTCCGGCACCGGCGTCAGGTACGTCCGCTCGCTGCGCTTGGCCAGGTTCTCCACGTCGCCCTTCTCGTTGCCCCGCGCCACATTGCAGAACCGCGTCTCGAACAGGTACCAACTGCGCAGATGCTTGAACCGTTCCGTCAGCCGACGCTCCTGGCCCCGACCAACCTGCACCTGGACGCGCGCTCGCGGACAGAGCATCAGCAGCAGTTGAGCGGGGTGCCGGCGGCGGGCGCATTCGTCGACAGCTATGCGGACCTGGAAGGCGGCGGCTGCAGCATGCCGCTGATCCAGGACCCAAGCCAGGCGCTGGGGTTGCTGGTGGACCAGCGGCGGACCTGTTCGTCTACGACACGCCGCGGCTGATGGCGGGGATCGACTACACGCACTGGTTCGGGCCGCACTTTGACGTCGTCTACGTGGGCCTGCACGCCGGCGTGCACATCGATGCCGGTGTAACGATCGGCTACGACACCTACGGGCTGCAGCGCTACCTGGAAAGCGGCGAAGGCTTCGGCGATCGTGACCCGGCGGCGCTGGGCCAGGGGTTCTATCTGCGTGGCCAGGAAGCGGCGCCCGGTCAGACGCTGCCGTGGCGCGCCTCACGGGCGAGATCGCGGCCTCGCCGCGGTGGGTGGGCAAAGAGGCTTTGGTGCGGAGAACCTCGAAGCTCGCGACGCGGGCGTGGTGACGAAAAGGGTGAGCACCGCAGAGGGCATCCGTGGCGCACCAAGTTAAGATGGATGCCTGCAGGGTCGGCGGAGAGATCTTTCAGGCAACCGCTGCCGGGGCGACGCGTTTTCTCCCCAAATTCAGATCAAGTCTTCCCGCGACGAGCCGGCCGTGCTACCCTGCGGGTGGAGAAGGCCGCCAACGGCTTGGCGAGCAGCCAGATGGGGAATCTCGGATGGGACAGAGCCAGGCTATCGGGGGACCATTCCGTCATTGATAGCTCCGTGGCTCCACCCGCATCAGCATCTCCTCTTTGACGGCGCAACGAAGGCCCCAGACGGGCGAGAGATTCCAAGAGCCGCAACCTCGAACCGAGCGGGACAAACTGTCAGGACCAGCGGACGCCTCTCAGTCCAGATTTCATGGGTCGGCTCCCTTGGTTGAGTCACATAGGATCTCCTTTTCGCCACATGTCAGGCGGTCTGGAGATCATCGAAGGGACGAATGGGCGTCTTTGCGCGCACCGTGAGCCATTCCACCACCTTCTGCAATTCATCTACGAGAGGGGATTTATGCAACGGAAATCAGTCGGCAACGGCAGCGGCCGCTGGGCCGGGGGACTCTGTCGCACACTGGTCATTGGATCGCTGAGCCTGGCCATGGGCGGTGGACCAAGTATGGCGAACGGCGAGCCGGTCGAATGGATTCTCGGCGACCACGGCTTCTGGACTGAGGCAGGCAACTGGTCGTCACTCAGCCTGCCCGATCAGACGGACGACGTGTCAATCGACCGCACCGACGATCCGGAGCGGCCGGCGGAAGGTTATCTGATTACGCTCATGGGCGAGGCACAATCCATCCGCAGCCTGGTCAGCAGCGAGCGTCTGCGCATCACCGCCGGACCGCTGTCGATCGCAGAGGACGCGTCGTTCAACAACCTGCTCGACGTCGATGGCGGGACGTTGAACGTGAGCGGTACGCTGAACATCGGCGACACCGGAACACTGACGCTGCCTCCACACGGCATGATCCACGCCGGCGGTGTCGACAACGCCGGCAGCTTCGATTTCACGGGCGGCACGTTGGTTGTCGAGAACGGCGTCTTCCGACCCTCAGCCACGATGGAGGACTTCCACTTCGGCTCCAGCGATGCGTCCAGCCCGGCGACGCTGCGGCTGGTGGGCGACCAGGCCGTGAGCGAGAACATTGATGGATTGCATGTTGGAGGCAGCGGGCATGCCGCGCTCGAGCTGCTTGAGGGCGCCACCCTGAGCACCGATGGTCGCATGTGGGTTGGCGAAGGCTCGTCCAGCAACGGCGACTTGCTGATCAGCGGTGGGGGCAGCCGGCTGAACGTTGCGTCCACGGATCTGTTCATGAACCACGGCACGATCCACGTCGAAGACGGGGGCCGCATCCACAACGAGGTCAACAGCTCCACCCGGCTGGCCGCGCACTCACACGGTGACGTCAGCGTCGTCGTCACCGACGAGGACACGCTCTGGCACGGCCGCAATTTCATCGTCGGCCACGATGGCGAAGCACAGGTCACCGTCAAGGACGGGGCCCGGCTGCGCACGCTCCAGATGCGCATCGGGAACAACAGCGGCTCCGAGGGCACGCTCATCATCACCGGCGAGGACACGTTCTGGGACAAATCCAGCGGCCAGCTATACGTCGGCGGCGAAGGAGACGGCACACTTGAAATCCGGCAGGGCGCGACCGTGGAGATGGGCGGCACCAGCTTCAACGCGCCCAACATCCTCATCGGCGAAGGCCATCGCACCAGCACCACCGGTGACGCATGGGGAACATTGACCGTCAGCGGCGCCGGTTCAACACTGCGCCAACTGACACCGGGCTCCGTGCAACTCGGCGGGTCCGACGGTGGGTTCCAGCAGCGCGATCACGTCGGCCAGGGCCGGCTGATCGTCGAGGACGGCGGGCAGTTTATAGCCCTCGGCTCCGTCCGCATCGGCAACACGACCGGCTCACACGGCGAGTTGATCGTCACCGGCAGCGATGAGCACGGCGATGCCTCCTACTTCGAGAGCACCGCGATGCATGTCGGGCACGACGCCAGCGGCTCGGTGCTCGTCGCCGACGGCGCTGAACTGCTCATCGCAGGCAATTCCCGGGTGGGTAGTCAGAACAACTCCAACGGTCAGGTGACGGTCACCACCGGCGGCCAGCTCAGCATCGAAGGCCAGACATACATCGGCCAGTCCGGTGACGGCACCGTCACCATCAGCGAAGGCGGGGTGCTCGTCACCAGCGACGCGAACACCCGCGTGGGAAGCTTCGGCGGCGTCAGCACTGGCACCGTCACCGTCACCGGCGCCGGGTCGCGATGGGAAACCGGAACCAATGTCGAGATGGCCTGGCACGAAGACAAGACCGGCATTGTCAACATCGAAGCCGGGGCCCTCTGGGACGTCGGCGGCGGCGTGCGCGTCGCCCGCGACGGCCACGCCGAACTCACCGTCGCCTCCGGCGGTCGGATCACCACCCAATCCACCAGCGTCATCGGCAACCGCCAGGGATCCGTCGGCCACGCAATGGTCACCGGCGTCGACCCGCTCGACCCCGACAGCCCCTCCAGGTGGGATATCAATGGCCAGTTGCGCGTCGGCCATCATGGCGACGGCACGCTCGTCGTCGCCGACGGCGCGATCGTCCACAACACCAGCCACGGCTACGTCGGCCGCGAAGACACCGGCACCGGCCACGCCACCATCACCGGCGCCGGCTCACGATGGACCAGCGACGCTTCCATCAACATCGCCGGCACCGCCAGCACCGCCACCGACGCCACCGGCGCGTTGCTCGTCACCGACCACGCCGTCGTCGAGATTGGCGCCGGCCACGCCCTGAACGTCTGGGACAACGGCACGCTCCGCGGCGACGGGACCGTCCTCGCCGACGTCATCGCCCACGGCACCATCCATGCCGACAACCCCGACAGCGCCCTGGGCATTGCCGGCACGCTCACACTCATGGATGGCAGCACGCTGGCTGGCCCGGGAGCGATCGATGGCGACATCGACGTGGCCGACGGCGCGGCGGTCACCTTTCAGAACCTCGAGACCCTCGGGATGATGCACCTGGATGGCGGCAACAACCACATCACCGCGCAGGACACGATCTTCGGGGGATCGTTTAACGTCAGCGACAATCTGCAGATTCACGGTGCCGGGCTGACGTTCAAGCAGGAAATCAACGTCGTCGGCGGCGGTTTGTACGTCGAGCTCCACGGCAGCGAGCCGGGCGCGACCTGGGACCTGGATCAGACACTCAACATCGTCGGCGACACCGCCGCCGATGAGCCGGCGACGCTGAACGTGCGCAACGTCGTGATGCGTCAGTCCCAGGGCGTGAACATGGAAGGCGATGCGATTCTCGACATCGCCGACAGCGATATCGACGCCCCGCTGGCGATGACCGGCGAAGGCAACGAGATCATCGCCGAGAGCACGACGTTCAGCGGCATCTTCAACGCCACCGGGGCAACTCGCGTCGCAGGCCGCAACCTGACGTTCCAGAACGCCGTCAACGTCGTTGGAGGCGACACCGTCGTCGAGTTCGAGGGCAGCGAGCCGGGGGCGATCTGGGACCTGGAACAGGACCTGATGCTCGCTGGCGACCCCGCCGCCGATGAGCCGGCGACGCTGAATGTGCGCAACGTCGTGATGCGTCAGTCCCAGGGGGTGAACATGGAAGGCGCGGCCGTGCTCGACACCGCCGACAGCGAAATGGACGGCCCGTTGCAGGTCACCGGCGGCGAGAACAGAATCACCGCCCACAACACCACCTTCGACGGGCCCGTCGAGGTCAGCGGCGAGGATAACCAGATCACGGCATTCAACAGCCGATTTGAAAGTTTGTTTTCGTTCATTTGCCCCTCGGACCGGAGCCGGCCCACCGAAATCTTCGGCGACGCAGTGAGTTTCGGCGGCCCGGTGACGGTGGCGCGGGATCCGGATGAGCCCGCCATCGCGGTGCAGCCAATACGGATGCTGGGGAGCGAGCCGGAAGCGAACTGGGAATTCGAGCAGGGCCTGCACCTCATGGCGGGGGCGGCCGTGGCGATCGAAGATTTGGTGTTCGAGGGAGCGCTGCAAATGGTGGGCGGGGCGAACACAATCACCGCCCACAACACCACCTTCGACGGGCCCGTGGGGCTCGCCGGGGACGGGGACAACCACTTCGAGGGCAACGATCTGGTGTTCGCCGGCGACGTGACAATCGACCCGGGCAACGACCTGATGGAGTTCCGCGGCGAGAGCAGCACGGGCACATGGGACTTCGACACCGCCGACGTGGCGCCGTTCGTGCAGTTGCTGGTGAGGGGTAACTCGCCCACCGTGCCGGAGCCGGGGTCGCTTGCGCTGCTGGGACTGGGTGGGCTGATGCTGTTGCGGCGGCGCCGCTGATGAAGCCGATGGCCATGGTCGCCGGTGCTGGGGCCACGGCCGGTGCAGGCGACCCGAACCCTGGTGAGCAGGCTGGGCGGCCGGTAGAGGGCGGATCCGTGGGGGGGCTGTGCGCAGGATGGGCGGCCAGAGCAGATGAGTACAGTGCATCTGGCCGCCGATGGGCCCGTGGGCGACGGGGCGGGCAAGCTCGCCACCTGTCGGCACAGGCCGGGCAAACTCCCGCGGCCTCGGGCTATGCGGCGCCACCGACCTTGCCGATGGCCGAGGCCTCCCGGGCGTGCGGCCCCCAGATCGTCCGCCGGAATTGGGCGCCGCCTGTGCGGTCGCGATCGTCGGCTTACCGGGCGCTGCCGCGGCAAGAGCTTGAGGCACCTGACCCTCGCCCGGGCATCCGCCTTGGCATCCCCTTGACGCTGCCACAGCCACTTCGGGCGCCGGACTCTTCAAATTCCTCTTGGTCCAAGCTGGCGGGCGTGGTAGGTTACGGTTGTCTGCCGTTGCGGCCTTTGGGGGCTCCATCGTTCTACCGGGGCATCTCCTCCACGCGTCGCGACCGGGGCGACGTCCATGGCATGGCCGGAGCCGTGCTGTAGCCACCTCGGCGGGGCGAGAGCTGACATCATGGGTTGGACTGATCTGATGCGTTGGACGGGCACGCGGCTGAGGCGGCACGGGCGTGAGGCGGTGGTGCAGGCCGTCCCGCCGTCGAGCCTCGGTGAGCCGAGGTGCGGTGCCTTCGATGGCGAGTCGTTTATGTGCGGGCAGGACGATGCTGCCGCGGTAGAACTTCTGGATGAGCGGGTCCATGCCGACGGAGCGACCACCGGCAAGCTCAATGGTGCCGGTGAGGTAGTTGAACTGGCCGTCCGCCTCGCGGTCATAGGTGCGCAACGGAGGGTGACGCCGTGGAGGTTGACCGCCCCTTGGTCCCGGAATTTGAGCGTTTCGGCCATGTGGACGGTCGGTTCGGTCAGGATGTTGCGTGTGCCTTGATTACCGGCGAACTTCGACGCTCGATGCGGAAGGCAACACTCGTATCGGCCGTCAAGGAACCGGCGAACTGACCGTCGCCGACGGCGGCCGCATGTGGGTCAACAACCTCCTCTCCATTGGCAATACCTCGACAGGCGTGGGGACGGCCCTCGTCACCGGGGCCGGCTCCACCGTGTCGGTCACGGACAACATCAGAATGGCGGTGGGCGAGGCCGGCACGGGGACGCTTGAAATTGCTGATGCCGCCGGTGTGCGGGTCAATGCCTCCACGGTGATCGGTGAGGCTGGAACGAGCACCGGGACCGTAAGCGTACATGGCCAAGGGTCACTGCTGCGAATGGGCGAGGAACTGATCGTCGGCGACGAAGGAACAGGTTCGCTCGACCTCGGCAGCGGCGCCAGAGTCGCCGCTGACAGTGATGGATTCGTGGCACGCGCGGCGGGATCGACCGGCACGGTGAGCATCAGCGGCGATCAGCCGGCCGTGCTTGAGGTGGACGGCGGCTTTTTCGTCGGCGGCGGCGACGACAACAACCCCGGCGGTGATGCGAGTGTCAGCGTCATGGATGGCGGCACGATCTGGACCGAAGGCCACGTCCAGATCTATGTCGGTAGCGAGGTCACCCTCGACGGCGGAACGCTGCGCCTGGCAACAATGGACAACGACGGCACCTTCAGCTACGAGTCGGGAACCGTTCGCATCATCGGCGACCGCGACAACGCTGACGGGCTGATCACGGACCTGTACGGCCCGGCCCCCACGATCGAGACCGGCGCCACCATGCACCTGGAAGGCGAATTGGACCTCAACGAGCCGGTCACCGTCAACGAGGGCGGGGCGCTCGCTTTCGACGTGGATGTCGAAAACGCCAGCAATGCGAGGCTGATCACCGACGAGGACGTGACCTTGGCCGAAGGTGGCCGCGTGGAGTTGCACCAGAGCGATACCACCTACGTCGAGCATGGCCAGTCGTTCATGGTCATCGACACCGACCAGAGCATTGACGATTTGGGCGTGCAGATTGATAGCGTGATCCCGCGGCTGACCTTCGAGCACGAGCTTCTCGACGGCAGTGAGCAGTTGCACGTAAAGGCCAGTCGCGACGTGTTCACGCCGGCGGCCGAAGGGGCGAACCAGCAGGCACTGGCTGAGGCGCTGAACGTGCTCAACCGCGAGCAGCCGGATGTCGACGCGGCGCAACTGCTGGACACGGTGGATGGTATTTGCGTGAACGAAGACCAGGACACCTACAACGAAGCCCTGAACGAGCTGACACCGCTGGCCCACGAGTCGATCGCGCCGATCAACGCGCAGACGGCGGATGCGTATCACGCGCGCCTTGCCAGCCGCTTCGCCTCCCAACGCGCAGGCCTCGGTGAGGCCTTGGCGCTGGCGTCGAATGGCAACCCCCCTTTCCGCGGGCTGCTGGCCAGTGCCGCCGGCGATCCGCGCCTGCTCGCCCAAGCGGTCAAAGCCCAGCACCGGGGCCCGGAGCAGGAGGCGAACCCCGAGACGCACCATGCGTGGAACGCCTTCGGGCAGGTCACGGGTGTCTTTCAGGACCAGGACCCGGATGACGACCGCACCGGGTACCGATCCAACGCCGTGGGCGCGCAGCTCGGCGTGGATCATCAATTCAGCGATCAATGGAGCCTCGGCCTCGGGGGCGGCTACATGTTCAGCGAGGTGGACTTCAGCCAGCGCCGCGGCGAGATGGACGTGCACAGCGCCCGGCTTGGCCCCTACGCCGGCTTCGCCCAGGGCCCCTGGTTCGCCGATGGATCGCTGACCTACGGCTATCACCGCATCAAAACCGATCGCGGCATCCCCTCGCTCAATGAAACCGCCAGCAGTGAACGCGACGCCCACGACCTGACCCTCGGGCTCGCCGGCGGATACGACTTCGAGCTTGATGGCGGCTGGACGCTGACGCCGCTGGCCTCCGTCCAGTACGTCTACCTGCACGAAGAACGCTACAGCGAAGACGAAGCCGGCGGCGCCGAGCTGGAAGTCGGCAGCCGCGATACCCACTCGCTGCGCACACGCCTCGGCGGCAGCGCCAGCGTCATGCTCGAAGCCGGCGGCATGACCTTCGTCCCCGAAGCCTCCCTGGCCTGGGAACGCGAGTCGCTTGCCGACGACAACGACATCGACGCCCGATTCGCCGTCGGCGGCGGCTCGTTCACCATCGAACCAGGCACGCCCGACCGCGACCGCGTCTCCTTCGGCGCCGGCGTGACAGGACTGTTCAACGAACGCACCTCCGCCCACTTGAACTACGACGGCCTGGTCTCCAGCGACGGCGAAACGCACGCGGTCACCGGCGGCCTGGGGCTACGCTTCTAAAACCCGCGCATCACACCCCTGGCCAAGCCCACGGCCCAACACCGTGGGCTTTTTTATGGTTCATCCGGCAACTCCGGGGAAGGCGGCTGTCACTGAGCGCCCACCTATATGAGGTGAGATGTCCAGACACGACTCCCGCGGAGCGCCCCTTATGGGTGTGAAATGTTCAAGGGGCGCCCTCGTCATGCACGTGGGTCCGCTGGTCGCACGGGGGATGGACCCAAAATTGAGATTATGTCTGGCGTCGTGGCGCCCCCGCCCTTACACTTGGGTTTACCGTTGCTGATGCCTTGGCTTGGCCAGCAGCGGCGGCGAAGGTCGTATGCGTGCCAACCGGCAGGGGTGCTGACATGACCAGCCATCGCGAGACCCGGGCCGACCGACGCTTCGTCCAGCCAGGCCTGCTGCGCCGCAATGGCGCGGACCCTGCCGCACTTGATCATTTCTTCTCCGGTCTTCTCGACTGGGAGGCCGATCCGCCGATCGCGTGTTGACACCCCGCCGGCCGCACCCGCCCTGTCGGCGCGGTGATCAAGCGCCCCTCCCCGCTTACCATGGGTGGACGTCACACGGTGCGCAGCGACCGCTCTTCCCTGGTTCGGCCTCGGAGCGAGCGAGCAGTACACCGTCACTTTCCCGGGCTGGCATGTTCCGCCGGACCTCTGACAGCCGCATCCGGATCCCGCGACCCATCAACTCGTGGTCAGCCGCGATGACGTGCGGCTGGAACTATGGGGCGATCCGATTGCCGGTGCGCGGACGCACACACCTGGCTCGGAGTTCGCGGACAGGCTCATCCCTCACTGAACTGGAGCGACGTCCTATGACGCCCCTCTGGCACATCGGTAAGTTAACGCCGTCCTTCTGCGGCGCGGCCCTGCTGATCGGGCTCGGCGCACCGGCCGCCAGCGCCGATCCAGACGACCTGTTCTGGACCGGCAACATTGACGATTCCTTTGAGGAGCGCGGCAACTGGAGCCCCCCCGCCCCGTGGGATCCGCTCGATCCGCCGATCAATGAGGACGTCGCGGCGCACTTCGACCTCGACGCCACCTACGACGTGGCGTTCGAGTTGGACGCCACCACGATCAGGCGGCTGAACGTGCGCGACGGTGACGTGACCTTCAACCTGCGCGACACCACGGAGCGACCCGTGGCGCTGTTGCTGACCGACGACACCGCCGGCTTCACCGTCGGCGATCTCGCGGGCGACGACGCCACGCTCACGCTCCGCTACGGGCTCATCGGCGGCAACGACCTTGGCCTCGTCCGCGTGGGCCACCAAGACGCCAGCGAAGGGGCCTTGCACCTGCGCGACCGCGCCAGCCTCGACGCCCAGGCCGCCTTCATCGGCCAGGAATCCGGCGCCACCGGCACGGCGACCGTTCGCGGCGCCGGCTCCACGTGGACCAACGCTGGAGATCTCACGGTCGGCCACGAGGGCACGGGCACGCTCGACATCGAGGACGGCGCGACGGTGACGGCCGACTTCATCTTTCTCGGCTTCTCCGGCGACGGGCACGGCACGATCAGCGTCTCGGACCCCGACAGCACCCTCGACGCCGACGATTTCCATGTCGGCCTCCAGGGCACCGGCATCCTCAACGTCGGTACCGGCGCGACGGTCACAAGCGACGTCTCCACCGTCGGCAACTTCGTCGACGGGCACGGCACCGTCACCATCGGCGGTCAGGACGCGCAGTGGCGCGTTGGCTCCGGGGGCCTGGACGTGGACGAGGGCACGCTCGACATCGAGGACGGCGGGAGCGTCACGGCCGAGGGCGGCGCGCGGCTGGGCGCGACCCACGGCACCATCAACGTCTCGGACCCCGACAGCACCCTCGACGCCAACGAGTTCCATGTCGGCCGCCGGGGGCACCGGCATCCTCAACGTCGATTCCGGCGCCACGGTCACCGGCGACAGCGCCATCATCGGCGCCGTTGCCGGCGGCAGCGGCACCGCCACCGTCAGCGGCACCGGCTCGACATGGACCAACGACGGAGTTCTCGAGGTTGGGGGCGCCGGCACGGGCGAGCTGACCATCGAAGAGGGCGGCAGCGTGTCCAGCACGGGCGGGGTAATCGGCCGGGACAGCGACTCGCACGGCACCGTCACCGTCACCGGCGCCGACTCAACGTGGAACAACAGTGCATCGCTCTACGTCGGAGGTGGCCAGAGCAACGCCGGCGGTCACGGCACGCTCAACATCCTCCCCGGTGCGACCGTTCACGTCGAGGAAACCCTCACCATCTGGGACGACGGCACCGTCAACGTCCACGGCGGCACGCTCGAGATGGCCCAGCTCCAGATGCCCGGCAGCGAATTCAACTTCGTCTCCGGCACCGTCAACTACACCACCGACAAGACCATCGATGACGACGGCCTGATCGTAAACGAGGTCCTCGACGGCGAAGCGGTCGTCGGCGATGGCCAGCACCTGAGCATCGAGCAGACCGCCACGTTGCTGACCGGGCTCCAGCTCGGCGGCGGTACGTTCAGCGCCGGCGAGGCCAACAACCTCAACCTGCTCGAATTCGACCACGGCCACCTCAACCTCACCGCGACAGACGTGACCGTAGGCTTTGAGGGCGTGTTCGGCTCCACGGTCGCGATGGACACGGGTCAGCACCTGCACGTCAGCCAGCAGGTGGACGTAAACCCCAAGGGTGTCGTGACGATCGACCACAATGCCAGCTTCGGCGCGAGCACGCTGCATAACAGCGGCGAGATCGTGCTCGCGGGCGCGCTGGCGCGACTCACCGGCGACGTGGCGCACAACACCGGCCTGATCCACGGCCACGGCCGCGTCGAGGCCAGCCTGAGCAATCAGGCCGACGGGGGGGTGCGCGTCGAGGCCGACCAGCGCCTCGTCTTCACCGGGCAGAACAACAGCAGCGCCGGTGAGATCAACCTTTTCGGCGGCCGGATCGAGCTCGTCGCGGGCCTGGCGCACGAGGGGCGGTTGACCATTCTCGAGCAGGACAGCCGCGTCCATGGCGACATCGACAACACCGGCGACATCCGCGTCCAGGACAAGACCACCGGCCGGTTCATCGGCGACCTGGTCAACAACGGCGAGTTCTACGTCAGCGACAGCTCACGCGCGGTGATCACCGGCGACGTCAGCGGCGACGGTGACTTCCCCGGCCCGGGCGAGATCGAGGTCGCCGGCTCGCTCAGCCCGGGAAACAGCCCGGGGAGCATGGCCTTCGGCGGCGACGTCATCCTCGATGACGCGGATGTCCGGATGGAATTGGCCGGCACGACCGCCGGCCAGGAGCACGATCACGTGCACGTCGCGGGATTGCTGGACGTCAGCGGCAGCCTTGACGTGACCCTGCTCGATGGTTTCCAGCCCCAGGCCGGCGACACCTTCCACCTGCTCGACTTCGGGCAGATCGTCGGCGCCTTCACCCGGATCAATCTCCCGGACCTGGGCACGCACCTGGCATGGGACGATCAACAGCTATACACCACGGGCGATCTCTCGGTCGTGGCCGAGCACCTGCTCGGCGACATGAACCTCGACGGCGTCGTCGACACCGGCGACGTGGCGGCGCTCGTGCTCGCGTTGACAGACCCCGCCACCTACATGGCCGAGTACGGCGTCGACGAAGCGACGATGACCGCGCTGGGCGACATCAATCAGGACGGCGTGTTCGACACCGGCGACGTGGCACCGTTCGTGCAGTTGCTCGTGGGCGGCGGTCCGCCAAGCGTGCCCGAGCCGGGCTCGCTGGCGCTGCTGGGGTTGGGGGCATTGGCGTCGCTGCGGCGCGGCCGTGCGTGACACGTCGACCGCCCATGCCATCGCTATCGCCGCAAACCGACTCGCGCCCTTGACAGGCCGGACTTGCTCTCCGCGTGGCGTTGCGGCTTCGGCAGCGATGACGCTGCGAACAGGTCTTCAACGATGGTGATGACAAGCAACGCGGAGATGTGGCAGCGACGTGACGCATCGGCCGAGGTGTTGCGTGAGCATCGCAACGTCACGTGCCAGGTGTGGAACGAGTGCAGCGATGACGTGCTCGCGCATGTCCGGGCGATTCGCGAGACGGACGCGGATCGCCTGGTGACCAATTCGCCGGGTTTCGCCGGCGAGCTGGCCGACGCTCAGCAGAACGCGGTGCGCGATTACCTGGGTCCGTACACGAGTCGCCAGGCACCGGGCTGCCGGCCGCGGGAGGTGGCGCCGCGCGAGATCGCCTCGTTGCTCCAGGCCCATGGCAAGCCCGTGGTGGACAACGAGCCGGCGCGCAACGGCCTGGCGCAGCACGGCGGCCCGTTTGAGACGACGTACCCGTTCGACCACATCCTCCAGATCCACGAGGTGTGGAAGATCGGCGGCCACATCGTCTACCACCATGACATGTTCCAGCGCCCCGGCTCCGAGGCCGTGCCGCCGCACGGGATTCCCGATCCCGAGTTCAGCGCCTATCACCGCACCGTGTTCGAGTTCATCGGCCGGCAGCAGCGGTATCGCGACAGGCCGCCAGCTTGAGCGCGACACCGCCACGCTCGGGTCGGTGGGCGTGCCGCCATGGGACGGTCGATCCGGTCTCAAAGCGTGATTCTTGCGCTTTTTTGGCCCTGGTCGCGGCAGGGGAGCATTGACGCTATCGCGCCGATCGTGGATGATCGGCGCCATGCGCCATCCCCCGGCGCTGCGCGGGGTGTCGTCCCGCATTGCGATCCCACACCGGAGGCACTGGCCCATGATGCACTGCACCGCAGCGGTCTTGAAGTATGTGGCGGCGACGGTTGTGCTGATGGCCGCGGTGCCCGCCGCGGCGCAGACCGTCGTGCTTGACACGGCCGGCTACTGGCGCATGCACCACACGCTCGCCCCGCCCGTTTTCCGTGCCGGCGACGGGCTTGAACCGCTGGAGGTGGGCTATCGCTTTCTCGAAGCCACCGGCGAGCTCGATGCCGACTGGACGGCCCCGGCGTTCGACGACCGTCACTGGGTGCGCATGCCCCTGCTCGGCGGCATGCGCTCGCCCTTCGTCGTCCGCCAGCACGTCCGCGGCCGGTTCCGGGTCACCGACCCGGCCCGCGTGCAGGGACTGACGCTGTCGCTGAGCTACTTCGGCGGCGTGGTCGTGTACCTCAATGGCCAGGAGCTGACCCGTGCCCATGTCGGCGACGGTGAGCTCAGGCTCGACGACGTCGCCGACGACTATCCCGCCGATGCATTCGTCACCGACGATGGCAGCGCCACGCAGGTGTCGCGCGTCCGCGACGGCGCGCAGCGTCAGCGGATCCTCGACGACTGGCGGCGAAGTGTTGAGATCGAGATCCCCAGCGCCATGCTTGAGCCGGGCACCAACGTCGTGGCGATCAAGGTCGTGCGCGCCCCTTACGACCGGGCCGTCGCCGACCCCGCCGACGCCAACCCAGACCGCAACAACACCACCGCGGTGATGCCGATTCCCTCCGCGCAACTGCGCCACGCGCGCCTCACCGCCGCCAGCGCCGACGGTCTCGTGCCCAATCACACGCGGCCCCGCGGGGTGCAGGTCTGGAACAGCGACCCGCTGGCGCCCGTGTTCGACCTGGAGTGGGGCGACCCGAACGAGTCGCTTGAGCCCATCCGCCTCACCGGCGTGCGCGACGGCATCTACAGCGGCAAAGTCGTCGTCGGCAGCGACGCGCCGATCCGCGAGCTGAAAGCGCGTGTCGTCGGTGATCTCGTCGGCCCCGACGGCGCGACGATTGCCGGCTCCGCGGTGCGCGTGCGCTACGGGCAGGCGTGGGGCGCCTGGCCCTTCACCGCGCCGCACACCTATGAGCGGCAGCCGTTCGCGCATCCGGTGGACTACCTCGCCACGCTCGACGATCAGCCGCTCGACGAGTACCCGGTGCGGGAAAAGCGTGCCCATGGCCTGGACCCGGGCCTGCCCGAACCACCGCCGGCGGTCTTCGGCGCCACCGTCCCCGTGTGGGTGACGCTGCGCGTGCCCGCGGACGCCGCGCCGGGCACCTACCGCGGCGAGCTGGCGATCGACATGGCCGGCCACGACGCGCGGTCCGTGCCCGTGGAGCTGGAGGTCATCGACTGGACCCTGCCGCGCCACGACGCGGCGCGCGTGTGGGTGGGGCTTATTCAGTCGCCCGACACCCTGGCGCTGGAGTACGACCTCGAGCCCTGGTCGCCGGAGCACTGGCGGATGATCGCCCGCTCGTTTGAGCTCATGAACGAAGTCGACTCGAGCGTGGTCTACGTGCCCCTGCTGGCACAGACGAACTTGGGCAACGAGCAATCGATGGTGCACTGGGTCGAGCAGACCGACGGCTCGTACGAGTTCGACTACAGCGTGATGGAGCGCTACCTCGACACGGCGATCGAAAACCTCGATCAGATCGACATCATCTGCTTCGTCGTCTGGGACATCTATGTTGACGCGGAGCAACGCGCCGCCAGCGATGACGACTCGAGAACGCAGCGCGCCCTCGGCGCGCTCGATGAATTGGGCGACGCACCGCTGGTGACCGCGCTGGATCCGAGCACCGGCGAGCACAAGACCATCGCGCTGCCCAGCTTCCTCGACGACGCGAGCGCCGAGCCCTGGTCGCGGCTCTGGGCCGGCGTGCGGCAGCGCCTCGCCGAGCGCGACCTGGAGGACGCCGCGGCCCTGGGGCTGATCTCCGACATCCGGCCGCGCCGCGAGGAGGTCGGCTTCTGGGCGGACATCACGCCGGGCACCGACTGGGTGGTGCACTCGCACTTCGGCGTCGGCGGCTCGCGTGGCGAGACACCGGGCCCCGGCGCGATCCACAACCTGGCGGGTGTCGCGTACCAGTCTCGCCTGTGGCACACCAACTTCGGCGTGGACCCGGAAGACCATTACCACGGCTGGCAGCGGCCGGACATCGCGGCGTACTATCTCCGCTCGCGCGCCTTCGAGAGCTTTCCACCCACGCAGTGGCGCCACATCGTCGAGTTCACCGCCGTCAGCAGCGACCTGGGCGGTATCGGTCGCATCGGCGCCGACTTCTGGCCGGCCGTGCGCGACAGCCGCGACCGCCGACGCGGCCGGGCGTGGAGCCGCTACCCCCAGAGCCACTGGCGCAACCTCGACATCCACACCGCCGCGCTCGCCCCGGGCAATGCCGGCCCCGTGTCCACGCAGCGCTACGAGGCCCTGCGCGAAGGCGCGCAGTTGGCCGAGGCACGCGTCTACCTCAAATCGGTTCTGCGCGACGACAGCCAGCGCGGCCGGCTCGACGATGCGCTGCTCGATCGCATCGAACGCACCCTCGAGCAGCGCAGCCTCGACACCTGGCGCAGCGTCAGCACCTGGCGGCTGCACCGCGCCGGCTTCGCCACCGCCGGACGCACCTGGAACGGCAACGCCGGCACGCTCGGCGACGTCTGGTACCGCGGCTCCGCGGCCCGGCACGCCGAGCGCAAGGTCTACGACCTCGCCGCGGAAGTCGCCGCCGCGCTCGAGTAGCAGCGGCGGGACGTGATGGAGCCGCGCCAGCAGCGCCGGCTTGGAAATTCGCTCGGCCGATGATGCCGCGCGGCACGGTGGACGCGGTGCGGCCCGGTCTCGTGCAACGCCTGGAGGCTGACGCGGGTGTTCAAGGCGGCATCCTCGTGCGGTGCGATGAAGGGTTCATCCACGCGGGCGAGACGAATCGGCACGGCGTTCCAGCTCCGGCGGCTGGGCAAGTCAGGGTGCTCCTGGACCGCGACCACCTCGAAGCGGCGCGTTTGGTAAACGGGTCCACCTGCTCGGCGGGTCCTCCTCCGATCGCGGCGACGACACATGGGGCTACTTCCGAACCCGATCCGGGTCACGCAAGCTCAGGGAGTACCACACCATGATCACCCTGGGCGACATCAACCAGGACGGCGCCTTCGACACCGCCGACGTGGCCCCGTTCGTGCAGTTGCTGGTGAGCGGCGCCACCACCACTTCGCCCAACGTGCCCGAGCCGAGCTCGCTGGCGCTGCTGGGCCTGGGTGGGCTGATGTTGATGCGGCGGCGACGCTGATGAAGCGGGTCGCGATGGCCGCCGGTGCCGGGGCCGCGGCCGGCACGGGTGCGCCAAGCCTGGTGTGCAGGCGGGGGGTGGCCAGGATGGGTGGACACCGAGGAAGCGGCGCCGTGACACCACGCCTTCACCCTGGGCCGTAAGTACGCTTCCAATGGGGTGGTACGAATTGGCGCTGTAGAAGATGGGCGTGGCTCGCCCTCCCCTTGCCCCTCCCTTGACGGGAGGGGATTTGCGCCAGGCACACTCGTTTCCTATCTCAGCTCGCCCAGGCGCCGACAGGCGTCTCCACAGTAGGCGGGGACGAGGCCAGGTCGAAGCGATCGAGGTTCATGACCTTGTCCCATGCCGCGACGAAATCGTGCAGGAATCGCTCCCGCCCATCGGAACTGGCGTAGACCTCGCCGATCGCGCGAAGCTGGGCATTCGAGCCAAAGATCAGGTCCACGCGGCTGCCGGTCCACCGCACCTTGCCGCTTTCGCGATCACGCCCCTCAAAGGCCTGATCGTCCTCGCCGCGGGCCTTCCACTCCGTTGCCATGTCGAGCAGGTTGACGAAGAAATCGTTGGTCAGCGTCCCGGGCCGATCGGTCAACACGCCGTGCCGTCCTTCCCCGACGTTGGTGTCCAGCACGCGCATGCCACCGACCAGGGCGGTCATCTCCGGTGCCGACAGCGTCAGCTTGTGCGCGTGGTCGAGCAAGTGATGCTCCGGGCGGTTCAACCCGTCATCCTTCACATAGTTGCGGAAGCCGTCGGCCTTCGGCTCAAGGTAGCTGAACGACTCGACCTCGGTCTGCTCCTGCGACGCATCGGTGCGACCCGGCGTAAACGGCACCTTCACCTTGTGCCCCGCGGCCGTCGCGGCCGCCTCCACCGCGGCGCAGCCACCGAGCACAATCAGGTCCGCGAGCGAGACCCGCTTGCCGTCCGTCCGCCCCGTGTTGAATGCCTGCTGAATCTTCTCCAGCTCCGCAACCACCGCGGACACGCCGGCACGAACGTTGATGTCCCACTCGGCCTGCGGGGCCAGGCGGATGCGCGCGCCGTTGGCGCCGCCACGCTTGTCGGTGTTGCGGTACGTCGACGCCGACGCCCAGGCCGTCGAGACCAACTGCCCGATCGACAGGTTCGCATCAAGAATCTTCGCCTTCAGCGACGCGATGTCCTCCTCGTCGATCAGGGCGTGGTCAACCGCTGGAACCGGGTCCTGCCAGATCAACGACTCCTCGGGCACGAGCGGGCCGAGGTACCGGCTGACCGGCCCCATGTCGCGATGCAGCAGCTTGAACCACGCCCGGGCGAACGCATCGGCGAGCTCATCCGGGTTCTTGTGGAACCGCTCGGAGATCTTCCGGTACGCCGGGTCCTGGATCAGCGAAAGGTCGGTCGTCAGCATCACGGGCGGATGCTTCTTCGACGGATCGTGCGCGTCGGGCACCAGATCCTCATCGCGCACGTTCTTCGGCGCCCACTGTTTCTTGCCAGCCGGGCTCTCCGTCAGCGCCCACTCATCCTCGTACTTGAAAAGCGTGTCGAAAAAGCTCGTGTCCCACTGGGTGGGCGTCGGCGTCCATGCACCCTCGAGGCCGCTGGTAAATGCATCGGCCCCCTTGCCTGTGCCATAGCTGTTCGTCCAGCCCAGCCCCTGCTCTTCCAGCCCGGCCCCCTCCGGCTCGCGTCCAACATGGGATTCCGGCGCAGCGCCGTGGCTCTTGCCGAATGTATGGCCGCCCGCGATCAGCGCCACCGTCTCGTAGTCGTTCATCGCCATGCGGCCGAACGTCTCGCGGATGTCGTGGGCCGCCGCCACCGGGTCCGGGTTCCCATTCGGCCCCTCCGGGTTGACGTAGATCAGGCCCATCTGCACCGCCCCGAACGGGCCGTTGAGCGACCGGTCGCCGGTGTAGCGATCGTCGCCGAGCCATTCCGTTTCCGGCCCCCAGTCGATGTCCTCCTCCGGCGCCCAGATGTCCTCGCGGCCGAAGGCGAACCCGAACGTCTTGAAACCCATCGTCTCCATCGCCCGGTTGCCGGCGAACAGGAGCAGGTCGGCCCACGAAATCTTCTGGCCATACTTCTGCTTGATCGGCCACAGCAGCCGGCGCGCCTTGTCCAGGCTGGCGTTGTCCGGCCAACTGTTCTCCGGCGCAAACCGCTGCGCCCCGGTTCCCCCACCACCGCGGCCGTCATGCACGCGGTACGTCCCCGCGGCATGCCACGACATCCGGATCAGCAACGGACCGTAGTGTCCGTAGTCGGCCGGCCACCACGGCTGCGAATCCGTCATCAACGCGTCCACGTCCCGGGTGAGCGCTTCGAGATCCAGCCCGGCGAAGGCCTCGGCGTAATCAAAGTTCTCACCCAGCGGGTTCGCCTTGGGATGATCCTGGTGAAGGATCCGCAAATTCAACTGATGCGGCCACCACCACTCGTTCGATGTCTGCTCAAAGCTCGTGCGAGCTCCCGTGAACGGGCACTGACCCTTGCGTTCTTGCACAACATCCTCCTCGGACTGCCGGTTGGGGTGATTGCCGCCTGGGCATGAGGCAGGCCCGGCCTCGGGACCCTCGCCCCGCCAGGCGGGGAACACGTTATCACGGCCA
>SLDI01000602.1:0-7955 GCA_007125385.1 Phycisphaeraceae bacterium
ATGGCGTCGGCTCAACGGCCACGCCCTGCTGGGCGACGTGATCGCGGGCATCGGCTTCAAAGACGGAGAGAAACAGGCCGCCTGATTCAGGACGCCCATCCACAGGATTTGACAATACCCCATTCGCGGGCCTCCATGCCCGAACCCGACCCGTGGGCCATCTGAACCGCGGCCCGTCAGGGCGCCGCCACACGGCCCCCCAGCGTCGCCCGTGCCGCCCGGCACTGGTCCGCCATGGCCCGCAGGTCCGCCGCGGGGTCGTCGGTCAGCGGCTCGGCCTGCATCTCGGCCCGCAGGCGCTGGCGGTTGCGGTGCTCGTCCGCGATCCGGTCGGCGATCTGGCGGAACACCGCCTCGCACGTCTCAAGCGTCGCCCGGGGGTCGGTCATGGCTGGTGCTCCTGGGGCAGACGGTCTTGGCCGCGTGGGCGGGGCGTGCTACGCTGAGGCGGAAGGGGCACGTCATGAACACGCTGAGACGGATCGGCCGTGCCTGCCTGGTGGTGGTGCTCTGCATCGTTCTGGCCATCCTCGCGGTCGAGCTGGTCGTGGCGGGCATGCAGGAGGTTGTCGCCGCCGCCATCCTCGTCACCGAATTCGCCGCCTAGCTGCTCGGGGCGCTGTGGCCGCTGGCGGTGCTGCTGCTGATCGGCCCGGCCTTCGGTCGGCGTCACCGCCATCGGCGGGCCTGAGCCTCAGAACTCGAACCGCTCGCCCAACTCCCGGGCCTGCTCGGTGCTGATGCCCGGGATCCGCGCCAGGTCGCGCGAGGTGCGGAACTGGCGGCGCTCGCGCATCTCCACGATCTGCCGGGCACGGCCGGCCCCGATGCCGGGGACCAGCGCCAGCTCGTCCACCGGTGCGTCGTTAATGCTCACGCGCCGCCGCTGAAGCAGGTCGGCCGCTCGACGCTGCCGAACAGGTCTACCCCGACGAGCTCGGGCAGGCCGAAGGCGACGAAGTCGGCCTGCAAACCCGCGGCGGGAGTGGGTGCATCGCGATCGCCAGCTACGTCGCTCCGGCAGGCCCTATGGATCTTCGCGTTTGGCGAACCAGCCATTCTCTGGTAGCTTGGCCGGCAACTTTGCCGGCCAAGCTGAGGGATTGTGATGAGCGCGTTCTGGAACTCTGTTCAGGTCCCGGTCGGCGCAGTCCGAGGCGGCCTTCGGTTCGGCGAGGTCAGCACCCACACCAGCCGGACGATGATGCTCTCCGAACTCCGGGAACTGCTTGCGACTGTGCCATCGGCGGCGCGGCGGGAAGAGTATGCCGCCGCCATCATTGAGGACAACGTACTCGGCAAGCAGACCGCGTCGACCCGGCGTATCACAAATCAGCGACTCTCAGAGCTTTACGTATTGGATCCGACTGTCCCGCTCTTTCGCGTATTGCGGCGGCTCTGGGAGCTCGACGAAGCCGGACGCCCGTTGCTCGCTCTTCTCTGCGCCCTGGGACGCGATCCGCTGCTTCGGGCCAGCGCGCCGGCGGTCCTTGAGCTTGCCCCGGGGGCGGAGTTGACGCGATCGACGCTCGGCCTCCGGCTTCGGGAGGTTGTCGGTGGGCGGCTGAACGACTCAGTGCTCGACAAGGTCGCCCGGAACGTGGCCAGCTCCTGGACCCAGTCCGGCCATCTGTCGGGCCGCGTCCGCAAGATCCGGCGCCAGATGGCCCCCGGTCCGGGGCCGGCCGCTTTCGCGGCATGGTTAGGCTCGCTCTGCGGGTATGCTGGGCGGCAGTTGCTCACGACGCCGTGGGCCAAAGTCTTCGACTGTTCGCCCGCGGGCCTGTTCGAGCAGCTCACGCGGGCTGGGCAGATGCGCCTGTTGCGGGCACGGAACGGTGGGGGGGTGATGGAGATCGACACCACTGGTCTGGATGCAGCCGTTGCCGGAGGGGCCTGACGATGAGCAAGATCGACGTCTTGGCCGCTCGCTACGAGCGACACATCGCCGTGCCCTGGCAGCGGACGCTGGCCGGCGCGCAACGTGTACTCATCGTGGTCTATCCCCAGGACGCGGAGCGTGCGCTGCGGGCCCGCCAGGAGGAGTTCGCCCAGCGTACGCGCGACGCCGACCACGGCTGGGTGGAATACGACTGTACCGAGGCGTTCGCGCGGTGGATGGCGGCGGACGAGTACCGCGAAGCCTATTTCGAAGAGCCAGACGCCCTGGCGATGAAGCTGGAGACCGAGTTCCTCGAGGCGGTCTCGGAGCCGCTGCGCAACCTGCTCCGCCAGAAAGATGACCAGACCGTCGTGGCGGTGACGGGCGTGGCGAGTCTCTATGGCTTTACCCGCGTTTCGCAACTCGTCGGTGCCGTCGAATCTGACATCCGTGGGCGCCTGGTTGTGTTCTTTCCCGGCACCAAGGACGGCAACAATTATCGGCTGCTCGACGCCAGGGACGGCTGGAACTACCTGGCGAACAGCATCACGTCGCACAGCGCTGGGGTTGACTCATGAAGATCGCCGACACTCTGGATCGGGATCCGCGCACGAGCAGGCTGGCGAACAACGGCCAGGCGCGAATCACCAGCCTGCAGGATGAGCGGGCGCGGCAGGAACTGCGCGCCGAACTGGAAACGTTCGTCTGCGACGGCCAGTATGGGGCCGCGCTCAAGCTGATTCTGGAGCGCTTTCTGGAACACCTTGATCGCCCGCGACAGGAGTCGGCGTGGGTGAGTGGCTTCTTCGGCAGCGGCAAATCGCACCTGCTCAAGATGCTCGAGCACCTCTGGGTGGATTCGACCTTTCCAGACGGCTCGACGGCTCGTTCGCTGGTGCGGCAACTGCCTGACGACGTGGTCGATCTGCTCCAGGAGCTCAACACGCACGTCACCCGCAGCGGCAAGCCTGCCTTGGCCGCCGCCGGCTCGCTTCCCTCGGGCACCAGCGACCGGGTGCGGCTGACGGTCCTGTCGGTCATCCTCCGGGCGTGCGGCTGGCCGGAACAATACGCCCAGGCGCGGTTCTGCCTCTGGCTGCGGGACCGCGGCCATCTCGACCAGGTCCGGTCGGCCGTCGAAGCGGCGGGCAAGGACTGGCCGCGCGAGCTTCACAACCTCTATGTCAGCGGCCCGATCGCGAAAGCGGTTCTGGCTTGCGACCCCAACTTCGCCGCCGATGAACAACAGGCCCGCCAGGTGTTGCGCGCCCAGTTTCCGCTTCCGACCGGCGACATCACCACCGCTGAGTTCATCGAATCCGCGCGGGCGGCCCTCTCGACCGACGAGGAACTGCCCCTGACCATCCTCGTGCTCGACGAGGTACAGCAGTACATCGGCGACTCCAGCGACCGCGCGGTGACGATCACCGAGATCGCCGAGGCGGTGCAGACGCAGATGGACAGCCGGGTGATGCTCATTGCCTCCGGCCAGTCGGCCCTGTCCAGCACGCCACTGCTCCAGCGATTGCGCGACCGGTTCCGCATCCAGGTTCAACTGTCCGACACCGACGTTGAAACCGTCACGCGCAAGGTGCTGCTCCAGAAAAAGCCCAGCGCCATCGACCCCATCCGCGACACGCTCAACCGCAATGCCGGCGAGGTGTCCAAGCAACTGGCCGGCACCCGCCTGGCCGAGCGCAACGAGGACCGGCAGATCATCGTTGAAGACTACCCCCTCCTGCCGACCCGCCGGCGGTTCTGGGAGGAATGCTTCCACATCATCGACACGTCGGGCACCCATGCCCAGTTGCGCTCACAGCTCCGCATTCTCGATGAAGCCCTGAAGCAGGTCGCTGACCGGGATCTCGGCCGCGTCATCCCCGCCGACGTCCTCTACGACGCCCTCGCCCCCGACATGGTCAACAGCGGTGTCCTGCTCAACGAGTTGTCCGCGCGCATCCAGGCGCTCGACGATGGCACCGAGGAGGGGCGGCTGAAGCGCCGTCTCTGCGGCCTGACCTTCCTCGCCAACAAGCTGCCGCGCGACGCTGGCGTCGACACCGGCGTGCGCGCCACCCCGCGCATGCTCGCCGACCTGCTCGTCGACGATCTCGACGACGACTCCGGCCCCTTCCGCAAGCAGGTGGAAACCCTGCTTGAGGCGCTCGCCGAGGATGGCACGCTGATGAAGGTCGGCGATGAATACCGCCTCCAGACCACGCAGGGCGCGGAGTGGGATCGCGCCTTCCGCGAGAAGGTCAGCGCCCTGCGCCAGAACGAGGCGGACATCGCCAACAAGCGAGACCAGCTCCTCGGCCGGGCCGTCCAGGAAATCCTCAGCGATGTCCGCCTCCAGCACGGCGAGTCCAAGTTGCGCCGCACGCTCGTGCTCCACCAGCGTGACGACGAACCTCAGGTCGACGGTGACCAGATCGTCGTGTGGGTCCGCGATCAGTGGTCCGGCAAGCAGAAGGACGTGGAGAACGAAGCCCGGCGCCGCGGCCAGGACGACCCGGTCCTCCACGTGTTCCTGCCGCGCAAGTCCGCCGACGAGCTGCGCAGCCGGATCATCGAGGCCGAAGCCGCCCGCATGGTGATCGACCTCAAGGGCGTGCCCTCCGAGAACGGGGGCAAGGAGGCCTACCAGGCGATGCAGAGCCGCCTCACCACCGCCGAAGCCGCGCGCGACGAGCTCATCCGCGAGATCGTCGCCTCCGCCAAGGTGTACCAGGGCGGCGGCAACGAGGTGTTCGGCAACTCACTGCGCGAGAAGGTCGAGACCGCCGCCAAGGCCTCGCTCGCCCGCCTATTCCCGCGTTTCAACGACGGCGACCACAAGGCCTGGGAGGTCGCGCTGCGTCGCGCCCGCGAAGGCAACGACCAACCCTTCACCATCGTCGGCTGGGACCGCGCCACTGAGGAACACCCCGTCGCCAAGGCCGTCCTCAACACCATCGGCAGCGGCGCCAAGGGCGGGCAGGTGCGCAAGGAGCTGATGGCCGCCCCCTACGGCTGGCCCAAGGACGCCATCGACGCCGCGCTCATTGCCCTGCACCGCATGGGCACGCTCCGCGTGACGCACAACGGCCAGCCGCTCAGCCCCGGCCAGCTCGACCAAAACCGGATCCAGCCGGCCGACTTCCACCCAGAAAGCGTTCGCCTGGGCACCAGCGAAAAGATCGCCATCCGCGGCCTGTTCCAGTCGGCCGGCGTCAGCGTGCGCACCGGCGAGGAGGACGCCCGTTCCGACGCCTTCCTCCAGACCCTGCTTGATCTGGCCAACGCCGCCGGCGGCGAGGCCCCGTTGCCCGCCCCGCCCGACACCACGAAAGTGCAGGATCTCAGGCGCCTCGCCGGCACCGACCGCCTCGGGGCCATCCTCCAAGCCAAGGACGAGCTCGAGCAGGCGATCACCGACTGGACGCGGCTGCGCGACTGCTCGGCTCAGCGCGTGCCGGCGTGGAAGGTGCTCGAGCGCCTGCTCGCCCACGCCCGCGCGCTGCCCATTGCCAGCCAGGCCCAGCCGGAGGTCGACGCCATCCGCAGCGCCCGCTCGCTGCTGGAGAACAGCGACCACGTCACCCCCATCCGCTCCAGGCTCACCGCCGCCCTCCGCGCCGCCGTCACCGAGCAGGCCCAGGCCCTTCAGCAGGCCTACGACGAGGCCATGACCACGCTCGCCAGCAGCGACCCCTGGCGGGCGCTGGACCAGGCGGCGCGTGACGAGATCCTCCACGAGGTCGGCCTGCGCCCACCCGTGGCGCCCACGCTCGCGACCGACGACGACCTGCTGCGCGAGCTCGACCGCCAGGCCCTCGACGCCCGCGCCGACGCCGTCGCCGCCGTCCCCGCCCGCGTCAACAAGGCCATGGAACTCGCCGCGCGAAAAATCCAGCCCCAGGCCCGTCGCGTGCCGCTGCGACCCGCCACACTCGAGTCCGAGGACGAGGTCAAGGCCTGGCTTGCCGAGCATGAGAAGAAGCTGCTCGCGGCCGTCAAGGACGCACCGGTCATCATCGGCTAACCCAAGGGGGACCCATGCCCGCCCTGCCCACCGAGCTGCGCAACCAGCTTCAACGCGCCATCACCACGGCTCGCGACGAGGCGGAAAAAGGCGCCCGCAGCGCCGTCGAGGCCCTGGCCGTGCACCACCACGAGCCGCACGCCTCCATGACCGCCGTCCAGCGCGAGCTGCGCAACCGCCTGCGCGCCCACGGCCGGCAGCTCGGCGACCGCCGCGACCCCAAACGCGGCACGCAGCAGATCGACCGCCTCGTGCACGAGTGCGCCTACGAGCACTGGCACCGCATGCTCTTCGCGCGGTTCCTGGCCGAGAACCACCTGCTCATCGAGCCCACCGCCGGTGTCGCCATCACTATGGCCGAGTGCGAGGAGCTGGCCCAGGAACAGGGCGAGGATCCCTGGACGCTCGCCAGCCGCTACGCCCAGCGCATGCTGCCGCAGATCTTTCGGCCGGACGACCCCGTGCTCGCGGTCACGCTGCCGCCCGAGACCCGGCAGACGCTCGAACGCCTGGTCGACGACCTGCCCACGCCCGTCTTCACCGCCGACGACTCGCTCGGCTGGACGTACCAGTTCTGGCAGACGCTCAAGAAAAAGCAGGTCAACGAATCGGGCGTCAAGATCGGCGCGGATGAGCTGCCCGCGGTCACGCAGCTTTTCACCGAGCACTACATGGTGCTCTTCCTGCTGCACAACACCATCGGCGCCTGGCACGCGGGCAAGCTGCTCGCCCAGCGCCCGGAGCTGGCCGCGTCGGCCGCGAGCGAGCAGGAGCTGCGCGACGCCGTCGCCCTCGCCGCGGGCGAAGGCTACCAGTTCGACTACCTGCGTTTCGTCCAGGGCAACCCCGACGATCAGCAATCAGAAGTCAGCAATCAGAAATCCCCCTGGCGCCCCGCCGCCGGCACGTACGACGGTTGGCCGCGCGAGGCCAAGGACCTGAAGGTGCTCGACCCCTGCTGCGGCAGTGGGCACTTCCTCGTTGCCGCCTTCGAATTGCTCGTGCCCCTGCGGATACAGGAAGAGGGCCTGTCGCTGGACCAGGCCGTGGACGCGGTGCTGCGCGACAACCTTTTTGGTCTGGAGATCGACCCGCGCTGCACGCAGATCGCCGCCTTCAACCTTGCCCTGGCCGCGTGGAAGCGCACCGGCACCGGCTATCGCGAGCTGCCCGAGCTGCACATCGCCTGCTCCGGCCTGGCGCCGCGGGCCACGCGCGAGGAATGGCTTGAGATGGCCGAGCGCACCCTCGAAAACGAGCCCGCGGAGGCGAGGGAGCCGATCCGTCGCGGCCTGATCCACATGCACGAGCTGTTCAGCGACGCGCCCGAACTCGGCTCGCTGATCGACCCCAACGAGTTGCCCGCCGAGGGCTTCGCCGCCGACTTCGAGACCCTCCGCCCGGTGCTTGATTCGATTCTCCAAACCGAGACCGCTGACGCCGAGGCACACGAGCGCGCCGTCTCTGCTCGGGGCATGGCCGAGGCTGCACAGCTTCTTTCGGGCGGTCGGTCGGAAGGTCACGAAAACTATACGCTGGTTATCACCAATGTTCCCTACCTTGGGCAGCTAAAACAAAGCACGCTCTTGCGTGAGTTCGTCGCAAATCGCTACGCAGATGGGAGAGCCGATTTAGCCAGTGCGTTCCTCATCCGGGGTTTGAGTCTTCTTCCAAACGGTTGCACTTCAGCGGTTGTCATCTCGGAGGAGCTCTTGTTCCTAAAACGGCACGCACAACTGCGGCACACCCTACTCGCCGACCATCACCTTTGTTTCGTCGGGCCACTTGGAATGGGTTCGTTCCAAACACCGCTTCGTGTCAGCCCGATGCTGTTTGTACTTGACCGGGGACAGTGTGGCAGAAATGATCGTTTCGCCTATCACCACCTTGGTGATGTGAAGTCTCTTAGTGCCAAGAATGAACAACTTTCGTAAGCGTTCACACCGATCAGAGCAGCAAGGGAGAGGTCCGACCCATGAAGTGCGCCCTCACCGCGTCGGCGATGAACGTGTAGGCCGACCGCTGCTGCTGCCGACACGTCTGCAACAC
>SLDI01000354.1:0-7948 GCA_007125385.1 Phycisphaeraceae bacterium
CCCCCGCCATCGCCGGGAGCGGACCGCCCCGTGCGCCGGGCGGTCCGGCCCACGCCTTCGGCGAAGGGCCGGTGAGCGATGCTTCACCGTAAAGCTTGAGGCCGTCAGGCCGACCCGGCAGGGGCAAGCTTTAGGATGAAGCATTGCGTGGCCCTGAGCCTGTTGCGTCAGTGGTGGTGCCGTCAGGCGCGAAAATCCCTGGTTGAGGGGGTAGTCGCTTTTCTGGACTTCGCGCAAGTCGCGCGGCGGCAGTTGGTTGGGCCGGAACAGGCCTGGGAATAAAGCGCCGTTTCAAGTGATTTTCTGGACATCTGGCGGGTATTTTCTGGACCCTCGTTGCTCTGGCGGACGGTTGGCGATCACACCGGCATCGCGGGATCGTCCGGTTCCTAGCCAGCCCGCGCGACGGGCGTCCTACCGCACGAAAACGCCGGCCGCCTTGAGCGTGCGGACCAGCGCGCTGTGCTGCTTCTTCCCCGCGGTGATCTCCACCAGTGTCGGCGTGAGCTGACGCGCCTGCTTGCCGGCGGCGGCGAGAATGCGCGTGGCGGTGGCTTCGTCCGGGGCCTCGATCAGCCAGGCTTGCTTCATGCGCACGTGGCGGGTGGTGTCGAACCAGCCACGCACCTCGCGCTGCACGTTGGCGGGCAGAGGCTTGGAGCTGACGTCGGCCAGGTCGCGCAGGGCGTCGTCAGCGGTGATGCCCGCCGCGGCCGCGGCGAGCACGGACGCGCGCGTGATGCGGAACATCGTGCCCGTACGCGACCCCGTGCGCTCGGCCAACCGCCCGACGATCGCTTCGGCACGAGGGGCCGGGCCCAGGAAGCTGACCTCGAAGTTCGGCTGGATGATGACCGAGCCTTCCGGGGCGGCACGGTAGTCGAAGTCGTCGGCCAGGCCGAGCATGTACCGGCCAATGTCGTGCAGCCGGATCGCCAGTGTTTCGCCCAGCCAGCCGAGCTGCACAGCACCCAGCGGCACGAGATAGCGGACGATCATGTCGTTGGCCAAAGCGTTCCACATCCGTTCGAAATGGAGTTCGTTCGGGTCGCGCCGGCCGTAGCCGTAGGAGTCCAGCCGCGGCGTCGGGCCGTAGCTGCCCTGCCGGCGGCGACCCAGCAGCGGGTTGTTCACGCGGCTGTGGTAGGCCAGCAGTTGCCCGACCGGCACGAACGCGCTTTCAGCATCGCCCAGCAGGTCCACGAACGCCGCACGCCAGTCGACATGCTTCACCCCCGACCCGACGCCCCAGCGCAACCGCGATGGCGTCCATGGTGAGAACTCCTCATTGCCGCTCCACGCGATCTCCATCTCGTCGACCATGGCGTGCAATGTCGAGCGCCGCCGGGCGTTGTTCTGCTTCTTTGGCTGAGGCGACTCGCGCCACGGCTCGAGCATGAGGCGCAACCGCTCGCGCACGTCCTTGCCCAGCCAGTCGCGGCCGGCGGCGGTGATCTGCAACTGGTCGCGTTCACGCTCGTCCAGGTGGGACTGCAACAGTTCCTGCTCGATGCAGGTCTGCACTGCGTCGAGCATCCGGCTCTCGACGGGAGACGGTGCCCGATCGGACAGCGGGCCGAGATGATGAGTCTCCGCCTCCGGGGTCAGCCAGTCGGGCAACACGAAAGCCGACTCCGCCAGACGCTGCACGTCCTTGGCATACAAACCGCCACCGCTGGCCAGCACGCGCAGCGGCTCGGCGGCGGCCGCGACGAGCACGCTGGTCATGTCCTCGATCAGCACCGGCGCGTGAAACGTCTCCGCCGGCTCCACGGGCTCCGGCGCACGCGGCGCCGGACGATGCAGCAGATACGCGATCTGCGGCCAGATGCCGATCACCGGCGCCGACTCGTCCCCCTCCAGCCAGGGAAACAGCAGCAGGTAACGCACCGCCGGCATGATCGCCCGGTGCAGCAGATCCGGCTCAACGTCCGTCACACGCTCCGCCAACTCCGCCAGCGGCACGGGCTCCGCCCATGTCACCGCCGTGGCCAGCAGACGTTTCAATGCGTCAAACAACGCCTCATCTTCAAAGTAGGGCGAGCCGTCCTCGAACTGAATCCCCTTCGACCGATAGCCCGGCTCGGGCAACCGATCGTATTCCCACGCGTTCGCCGACTTGGTATCAGGCAAGTCGAGCACCTGTTGCAGCCAGTCCTTCCGCGCAACGAGGTGAGCGTTCTCCTCGCTGCGGTTGTAGGAGTGGTAGCCCGTGTCGGGCAGCAGAACATGGCGTTCTTCAACGGTCAGGTGATCGCTGATGTAGGCTTTCAGCGCAGCCTCCGTGCTGCTTGCATGAAACCGGTGACGGTGCATGGCCCGCATCGCCCCGGAAAACTCACGCGCCTCCGGCGGCACGCGGACTTTCGTGCCATCGGCGCTGGCGGCAAGCAGCCGCTTGGCGATCAGCGTCTGGCAGTCTTCCTCGTCGAAATCCTTTCGCGCTGTGTACTGGTTGGGCTTGAGTTTGAGGTACGCGTTCTGCGATCGGTATTCGAGCGCCGTCCACGTCTCCAGCCCGCCGACGAGGCGATGCCAGTCAATGTTCAGATGCCTCATGCCTCGCCCCCGTCGTTGAATAGCGTCTGCTCGTCGTCGGCGATCAACGCGGCGTCGCCCTCCTCCGCGTCGACGATGCGATACTGGTAACCCTGCTCGCACAGAAAGAGCTGGCGATTGAGCGCGAACTCCTGCTCGCGCGTCTCGCGGGTGACGAGGCTGTAGAAGTGCGCCTGGTTGCGCTCCCGCTTGGGTCGCAGCAGTCGGCCGAGGCGCTGCGCCTCTTCCTGCCGCGAACCGAACGTGCCCGAGACCTGGATCGCCAGCGACGCGTCCGGCAGGTCGATGGCGAAGTTGGCTACCTTCGACACCACCAGCGCAGGCACCTCGCCATTGCGGAACGCGGCGAAAAGCTGGTCGCGCTTGCGCTGGCCCGTCGAGCCGGTGATCAGCGGCGCGCCCAGCGCCGCCGCCAGTTCCTTGAGCTGCTCGACGTACATACCGATCACCAGCGCGGGCTCGTCGGAATGTTGTGCGAGGATGCGCCGCACCAGCGCCGCCTTGGCCGGGTTCTCCGAGGCGATGCGGAACTGCTGACGTGGGTCCGCCAGCGCGTACTCCGTGCGCGTCGCCTCCGGCAGCGGCAGGCGCACCTCCGTGCAGCGGGCCTTGGCGATCCAGCCCTGCCGCTCCAGCGCTTTCCACGGCACGTCCGCCTTCTTCGGCCCGATCAGCGCGAACACATCGTCCTCACGCCGGTCCTCACGCACCAGCGTGGCGGTCAGCCCCAGCCGCCGCCGGGCCTGAAGCGTCGCCGTCACCTGGAACACCGGCGCCGGCAGCAGGTGCACCTCGTCGTAGATAATCCGCCCCCAATCGCGGCGGTCGAACAGCGCCAGATGCGTGAAGTCGCTGGCCTGCGAGCCGCGGTGCGTGAGCACCTGGTAGGTGGCGATGGTCACCGGGCGAATGTCCTTGGCGTAACCGGTGTATTCGCCGATCTGCTCCGGCCCAAGGTGCGTCTTGTCCAGCAGCTCGCCCATCCACTGCCGGACCGCCGTGGTGGAGGTGGTAAGGATCAGCGTCGAAGCCGACACCCGCTCCATGCAGGCCATGCCCACGATCGTCTTGCCCGCACCGCACGGCAGCACGACCACGCCGCTGCCACCACGCTCACCGCCCGCCGCATAAAACGCCTCCGCCGCCTCCTGCTGGTACGCCCGCAGCGCGAACGCCTCGCCCTGCGCGCTCTGCTCGCGCAGCCGCACCGCCAACGGCTCGCCCGCCGTGTAGCCCGCCAGGTCTTCCGCCGGGAAGCCCGCCTTGACCAGCGCCTGCTTCAATCGGCCGCGATCCGCCGAAGGGATGCGAAACCGCGTCGAATCATTACGATCGGTCAGCAGCGGCGCCGTCTCGCGATGCCCGGCAATCAGCTCCGCCAGGGCGGCATCGTCGCTTTCCAGCCGCAGGGCGTCGTCACCGTCGCGCACCAGGCGCAGCCGGCCGTAGCGCGACGCGAAGTCACGCACCTCGCGCAGCACGTTCGCCGGCGGCGGGTAGCGGGCATATTCTTCCAGCGCCTCGACGATCGCGTCCGCCCCATGCCCCGCCGCGCACGCGTTCCAGATCGACAACGGCGTGATGCGGTACGTGTGCACGTGCTCGGGCGACTTGACCAGCTCCGCAAAGCCCAGCAGCGCATCGCGTGCCTCGACATAGCGCGGCGAATCGACCTCGGCGAGAATCGTGTGGTCGCTCTGCACGATCAGCGGGTTGTCGCTCACGGTGCTCATGCCCTGATCCGCCTGCCCCGGTGATGCGGGAAAACGCGCATGTTAGCGGAACACACCGATTGACAAGGGATTCGCCCTCCGGGATCGCTTGTAATGCCCTCGTCGAGCGTCCGCGTGGAGGGGGATGTTTTGAGCGCCAAGGCTTGGGTAGCGATCGCATCGTCCCCGACTTAGCCAAGTTTTCGGTGCATTGGGATTGCGGTCGGACAGGCACATCCGATTTTAACGGCGTCTGCTTTCGGAGCAGTGCTCCATGTCATGTCGCGTCATGGTCGACGGTTTCTCCGTGAACAGTGCGCGTGCCGACTTCACCACTGAGCACTACACGCGCTTTCGACTTGTCTGTCAGTCGCGATCGCACGACCTCGAGCGCCATTGCTGGTGGCAGACACTGCGAGAACTTAAGACCCTCCAGAACCTTGGCGTCTACATCCGGCTTGAAACTCTGAGCCTCCCCCGTTTGGACGGGCGCGGGGGTTCGTGTGATCAGGCGGCCTCCCTCACGGGCCAGCTGCCCGGGTGACGGGCAGCCCCAAGGCGTAGAGCAGTGCCTACGCATGTGCAAAGAGACTGCTTCCTGGCGCTTCGCCTCACGCGGACTCGGCTCAAGGAGTTGCCCGAATGGGAGCGATGTACGAGAATGCCGTGACGCTTCTTGCCCGCTCGGGCGGGCGGCGATCGTGAACCACTGAGTGGTGCGCATGACCCCAGTCACCGATGGTAAGCTCACCAGGCGATTCCTGATGTCGCTGGAGACCGGTGCGTTCAACGTCTCAACTGTGTATGAATCGCACGGCGACGGTACTCGGCCATGCAAGCGCCGCCATCACCGACGCCGTCTACGCCGAGCGCGACCTGACCAAGGCCGACGCCGCCGCCAGGGCCGCCGGATGAGCGGTGAGCCCGCGCTGGCGATCGACGCCGGTCGCGGTATGCTCAGCAGCGCCGGAGCCGGCCGATCACCGGCGCAACAGGCCCGGCTGGCGGACGTGGCGCCTATCCACCGACAAAACCACGGCCCCCTTCTTCCGCCGGCTCATGGAAACCAAGACCCTCCAACCGGCGAGCTCGGCAATCAGCCGCTCACGCCAGCGGGCGACCGCCTGCGCGTAATGTGGATCGCCTGCAAGATCGTGCATCTTGCACGGGTCAGCGTCGAGATCGAAGAACTGCTCCTGCCCGCGCCCAGGCAGCCAGATGTACTTGCCCCTGCCATCGGTAAGGTTCTGTCGCGTTGAGCGTCAGCCCATCCTCGCCAACGTCGATTCACACGCTGGCGGGCGCACCCCCGCGAGGTGGTAAAATGCCGCCGGCAAAACTGGAGAGCCGCCTATTCTGACTCGCGTTACTGCACCATGAACCAACCGACCATTGGACAGTTGCTCGCAAACGTGGGCCCCGCCGGCGCCTTCGCGGCGCGGCGCACAGCCGGGGCCGACGACTTGAAGCTCGAAGTCAAGGGCGTCGGCACGCTCCGGTTCCCGCTGAGCGCTGACGGATGACATGATCGGCGCGCTGCTCCTGACCCTGCCCAGCGACTACAACGGCGGCGCGCTGGTGATCGAGCACCAGGGCGAGCAGGTCACGTACCGCGCCACGAAGGGGCGACTCTCGTTCATCGCCTTCTACGCCGACTGCCAGCACGAGGTGCGGCCTGGTATCGGACGGAGGACGAGGACGAATGGGAGCTGGAGGAGGACGAGGCGACCGAGCCGTTCGATCCCAACGCCCCGGACGCCTACTCGCTCGAGGAGCTCATCGACTGGTCCGTCATCCTTACGCAGTGGCGCGATCTGGCAGGCAAGCGGGTTGAGCCCTTGTCGTTGGCCGTTGACGAGGATGAGCTCGCCTACTCGATACCTTCGGCGTCGCTCAAGCCCTACGCCAGCGAGTACGAGGGTTACATGGGCAATTGGGGCAACACGATGGATCGCTGGTATCGCCGGGTGGCCGTCGTGCTCTGGCCACGCGATCGCGACTTCGCCGTCCGCGCCGAGGGATCTCAGCTGGCTGCGGAAGCAGACGAAATGCTTCGCGCCGAAACCGCGATGACGGATTGCATTAATCGCACCCCATTGCACTGTCGCCTCGCCAGCGTTCCCGTGCGGAGTGACGTTCGATCCTTGCAGGGGATCGGCCAGGGCCATCCTCCGCGGGCGATCAGCAGGCACGGCCGTTCCCAATCGTGCGAGTCTGAGCCCATGATCACAGTGGCTGAACACGTCTTGCCTCGTCTACCGTTTGGGCTCGCCGGTTCCCCATGGAGGCACCCACCTGACATCCATGCCAAGGGGCCTCAACAACGCTGCTGCTCATCGGGCGGTGCGTCGATCAGGTGTACCGCATCGCGCGGAAAGCGCACGTAGACCGTTCGCCCGGGCGCCCACGGCCAGGATGGATAGAGCCCCGGGATCCGCATCGTCAAGGGTCCGTCGACCGGCAACTCCGCACGCAGCAATGCCGTCGGCCGCTCGGCAATGCGCACACAGAATACGGGCTGGTCATCGCAAGGTGACGGCAGATCGAGGCTCACGCCGATCTGCTGCGGCGCGATCACCGCGTACGCCTCGCCGCGCGGCCGATCCGTCGACAGCATCGGCTGATCCGCCAGGAAGAAGCGCCGCCGGCCCACGCCGTTGCCGCGCACCTGCCCCCGCACCAGTGTCGGCAGGCGCAGCAGCCGCGCGACGAAGACGTTGCGCGGGCGCGTGAACAACTCCTCGGGAGGCCCGCTCTGGATGATGCGCCCACGGTGAATGACGGCCAGGCGATCGCCCAGGCTCAGCGCCTCGTCCAGGCTGTGGCAGATGTGCAGGCTCGTGGTGCCACTGCCGCGGCGCAGGCGCAGCAGTTCGGCAATGAGCTGCTCCGCGGTGCGCTGATCGAGACTCGCCAGCGGTTCGTCCAGCAGCAGCAGTTCCGGCCGCATGGCCAGGGCACGGCCCAGGGCCAGACGCTGGCGTTCGCCGCCGGACAGCTCGCGCACGCGCCGCTGCGCCAGCGCGGCCATGCCCAGCATCTCGAGCACGTCGGCGGTGCGGCGCTGGACCTCGCGCTGTGGCAGTTGCTGGGCGCGCAGGGCGAAGACGACGTTCTGTTGCACGTTCTTGAACGGCAGCAGGCCGTGGTCCTGCGGCACGTAGCCGATACGCCGCCGCGCCGGGTCGAGCGCCGTCACGTCGCGATCACCGATGCTCACGCGTCCGGTGGCAGCCTGGCGCAGGCCGCAGAGCGTCTCGGCGAGCATCGACTTACCCGAGCCGGTGGGCCCGAGCACGACCATGCATTGGCCGGGCGGTACCTCCAGGCTCACGTCGTGCAGGCCGAACCCGGGCACGACGGTGCCCAGGCCCCGGATGCTCAGCGCCTTGCCCGGGCTCATATCCATCGCGTCGGCCCCATCACGCGCTTGAGGCACCACAGCGTTACCAGCGCTACGCCGAGCATGAGCATCGAGATCGCCAGCGCCATCTGGATGCGCCCGATCGACAGTTCGAGGTAGATGGACGTGGCGAGCACCTCGGTCTGCCGCCGCGTGGTGCCGGCGAAGATCATCAGCGGGCCGAAGAGCCCGATCGCCTGGGCCCAGCAGATCACCGCGCCGGCGACGATCCCGCCGCGCATCATCGGCAGCGTCACGCGGCAGAAGACCTGCA
>SLDI01000260.1:0-7939 GCA_007125385.1 Phycisphaeraceae bacterium
ATGAAGATGCACTTTCACCGACAGTGATGTCTACAACGACAACGGCAGTGGCAAAAGCACGTCGCGTGGCCGCGGACGAGTCGGTGGGCGGATGGTGCACGTGGAGAATGACGTGACCATCAGCGACCGGGTATGGGTGGTACAGCGTGGTGAGGCTCGATCAGCGGCTCAGCCCCGCTCACGTAGAATTGCCAGCCGCTCACTCTCCTCGATCAGCGCAGCGCGGCGGGTTCGGGTGGCGAGACGGGCCAAGGCCTTCCCTTGGGCCGCAGCTCGTGGCGCAGACGGCCGATGTGATCGCAGCGGGCGGCGGTGTGTGGCGGCGCAAACTTCGCGTCATCTCGAATCCGCTGGTGGTTTTGCCAGTGCGGATCCCGGCTGAACGCGGATGACTGTGTGGCGGGCCGGTTTGGGCTGCGCAGGACGATCCCGCCGGTATGGCGTCACATTCGGTTTCCCCCCGACGGTGGTGCCGGGCCATGCGCATGGCTTGGTGATGCATCTGCGGGCCGCCGACGTGCGCTGATGCGCCCGTTGCCCGGCGCCGACGAACCGGCGACAATGGGCGTCGATGCCCGGCGACGATGCCAGCCCGTGGAGCGAGCAGCGGTGGGCGCGCTTTATCCAGCGCAGCGAGGCGCGGGCGGCGCGCTACCAGGAGTTGCTGGAGACGCTCGAGGACCACCCTGACGCCGAGGCCCTGATCGCCCGGGAGATGGGCTGGCCGGAGCTTGAGGCCGAGGATGACACGTCGCACCCGGAGTGGGTCGCCGCCGAGGACGTGCAGTGCGATGCCGGCGACGTGGGTGAGCTGGATCACGAGCTTGAGGCGACACCTGTTTACGTCCTGGCCCGGGCGGTGGCGGTGGAGGTGCTCACGGCCCTGCGGCCATACGGCAAGGCCGCCGACGTGGACGGTGGCGACGAGGCCGACGAGCGCCTGGAGGCGGTGCTGAGCAACGCCATGCTTCCCGGCGCCAAGCTCGCCGGCGGACATGCCCTGGGCGATGATCCGGAGATGATCGGCGGGCAGATCGTCTACTGCCTCAAGGCGCTGGACGCCGCCTGGGCCGCGTGCGAGGACCTGCGTTGGCTGACGGATCGCGGCCACTTGCCGGCGGCCGTGGCGCAGCCGTTGCTGCATCGCCTGGAGGAGTTGGCCAGGATGATCAGCCGGCGCGTTGACAAGTTGCGCGGGCGGTCGTTGTGATGAGGCGTGCGCAGGCGATGGTGTTGCAGGCCTGCCGGGCACCGGGAGATGAACATGGCTGACTGGTGGATCGACAGACCCTGGCGGATGATCCAGACCAACCTGCGCGAGGTGGACATGGCCGACATCCGCGCCGAGCAGGTCGTGGCGGACCTGCAATCGTTCACGGCCAACGTTCTGATGATCAACGCCGCGGGCATCATCGCCAGCTATCCGACGCAGGTGCCCGAGCATTACCAGAGCCTGTTTCTGACCGGCGACAGCCTGGCGGACATCCTCGACGCCTGCCACGCCGCGGACATCCGCGTCATCGCCCGCACCGACTTTTCCAAGGTCCGCCGGCCGATCTACGAGCAGCATCCGCAATGGGCCTACCGCACGCGCGAGGGGGGCATCGTCGACTACAACGGGGATGTGCACGTGTGCATCAACAGCGACTACCAGCAACACCGTGCCCTGCGCATCCTCGACGAGCTGTTCACCGCCCTGCCCTTCGACGGCGTGTTCTTCAACATGGGCGGGTTCGTCTCGCGCGACTACAGCGGCAACGACTACGGCCCATGCCACTGCCAGGCGTGCCAACGCCGTTTTATGCAGATGTTTGGACGCGGGATTCCCTTGCGGCGCGACGTCGACGACCCGGCCTGGCGGGACTACCTGCGCTTCCAGCAGCGGGCGCGCGCCGAGCACGAGCGCAAGGTGTACGACTTTCTCAACGAGCGCTGGCCGGGGCTGTGCATCGCCAACCATCGCCACGCCGGACGTGGGTTCATTCGGCAGGAGTCCAACACCGCGCTGGATCGGCCCCTGCCGCGTTGGCCCTACAGCGGGTCGGACAACACACGCTGGGCCGTCGCCAGCCACCCGGCGATGGTCGCCAGCAACACGAGCGTCGACTTCATCGACTTCCCCCTGCGCCATGCGGCCGTCGCCCCCGCGCAGCAGCGCCTGCGCCTGGCGCAGAGCCTGGCCAACGGCGGGGCACTGGACTACTACCTCATCGGCCGGCTGGATAACCACGCCGACCGCTCCGGCTTCGCCCCCGTGCGCGACATGTTCAAGTACCACGCCCGGCACGAGCAGGCGTACCGCGGCATGCGCCCGCAGGCGAACATCGCCCTGCTGCGCGGCCCGCACATGAACGGGGCCGAGTTTCGTGGCTGGTTCCGCTTCCTCGCCGAGCATCACCACCTCTTTGACACGCCGGTCGTGCATGGGCCCGATGACGCGGACTGGGCGCGCTACCATCTCGTGATCCTGCCCGACCAGCAGGCGATGAGCGTTGATCTGGCCCGGCGCATTGACGACTACGTCGAGCAGCGCGGCGTGGTCATCGCCAGCGGACGGCCGGCTGTCCGCAACGAGGATCTTGAGCCACGTGACGCGCCACCGCTGCAATGCCTCGGCCTGCGCGACGAGTTGCTGGTGCGCGACGACATGCGCTCGGCGTACCTGGCGATAGACGACAAGCAGGCGTTTCCCACGTTGACGGACATCGACCTGCTGAACGTCGGCGATCGCTACGTCGTCGCCGCCTACGACGACGCGGCGCTCCCGGCGCTGCGCGTGGTTCCGCCACAGCCCTTCGGCCCGCCGGAGCGCTGCTACACCACCCTTACCAGCAATCACCCGGGCTACGTGGTGCGCCGGCACGGGCGGGGCCGCGGCATTTATGTGCCGTGGTGGCCGGGGCAGTTGTTCCACGCTCAGGGCTACCCGAACACGTTCGCCTTCATCGGTGATTTGCTGCGGCAGGTCGCTGGCGTCACGCCCGTCGGCGGCGATCTGCCGCCGATGGTGGAAGTGACGGTAATGGCCGACGTGCAGACGGGGGCGATGCTGGTGCATCTGGTCAACGGGGCCGGGCACTTCGGCAACACGTTTTACGAGCCGCCGCGCCTGCGCGGGCTTTCGGTCGAGTTGCCTTTGGCGAGCCCGCCGGCCAAGGTGCACTGCCTGCGTGCGGCCCGGCCATGCGAGCACCATTGGGAGTCGGGCACGCTTACGCTGAACGTCGACGAGCTTGAGGCCTTTGAGGCCATTCTGATTCATCCCGGCGCGTTGGAAGCGTGATCAGCCGGCCTTATCCGGCGACGGCGATGGCGATTTGGCGGTGGAAGCGGGTCCGGCCTGCTTGGGCGGCGGTGTTTGGGTGGGGCTGGCCGCGCCGGCGGCGCCGGCGGCCGCCGCGGTCAGGCCGTGGATGTCCGCGCCGCTGAGCCCGATCTCCTTGAGCAGCGAGTCAACGAGCGGTGCCTGGCTGCGGTAGCGCAGGGCGCTGTTGACGACGTGATCGGCGAGGTTGCCGCTGGCGGCCTGGCCCTCGCCGTTGGCGGCGTGGTGGTTCGCACCGCCGCCGCCGCCGAGCCCCTCAACCTGGTAGATGCGGATGCCTTCGATGCGCTCCATGGGCTTGGCGGCTTCGCGGACGATGCCCTCGATGTTGTCAATCACGGCGGTCTTGATCCGCAGGGCGATGATCTCGGGCGACAGGACGTTTTCCGCCTCATTGAGCTTGCGCTTGCCCTCGGCGTCGACGGCGGACATGTCCGGGCGACCCTCCCCCTTGGCCGATGCAGCTACATAAGCACGGCGTGCATAGGCGCTTATACGCCCGGCAAGCGTGACCGGCGGATGTCCGGCGGACGTCCGGAGCCAAATGCCGGAAAGGGATATCGGGGTTGACAGACTGGACATCGCGGAATATTATACCTAACATAAACCTAATGTCAAGTCGTGGTGGGGGCGTCGATCAGGAGGCAGGGCATGGACGAGCGAGAGGTTTCGGCGGATGTTGGTGAGGTGGTGGAAGTGCGTGGTGGCTCTGGTGCGGAGGAGCCAACGGTGGAGGAGGTGGTGAGGTCGCTGCATGAAGGGCGTTTGAGCGTGGAGGATATTGGGTTGGAGGTTCGACGCGCGTGCGTCGAGCATCTGGTGGCTGGAGGGCTTTTCGACGGCGGAGATCGCGGAGTTGATGGGGATGAACGATCGGACGGTTCGGCGTGACCGCGAGGCGATCCGGCAGGCGGGAGCTATTGCGCCGAGTGCGGGGCTGGGTGATGAGTTGCTTGGTGAGTTTGAGAGACTGGTGTCGTGTTCGGCGCAGCGTCTGGCGAGGTTGGCGCGTGATCCGGAGACGCCGGCGTACGCGCGGCTGGGCAGTTACTACTTTGACAGGCTGGATCATGCTCACGGTTGATGGCGACCACGGCGAATGGGGGGCCAGATCCTGCGGCCATCGCTCGCGCCGAGTATGGTCATCGTCGCTTCTGGGAGTTGCCGTCGCGCGGGATCGGCTTCGGCAGCGGTACACTGGCCCAGGTGCCCCCCCCGGCCGCAGTCAAACAGCCTTCTGACAACGGAGCACGTCATGAATCATCGTCTGGTCGTTGTCGCGGCGCTGGTTGTGCTGACGCTGCTCGGCGCTGCCCGGCTCGCCGTCGCGGATACCGAGCCCGCCGACATGGGGCCCACCGGCCGGTGGCCGGAGCACACGCCCGCCTACGACACCCCCGCGACCGTGAGCATCGACAACCTTGGCCAGCTCCCCGCGGCGCTGCAAAACGCCAGCGACGGCGACGTCATCGAGATGGCCCCCCATGTCTGGACGCAGAACCTCACCCTCGACGCGAAGATCGACGGCCGCGTGCTCGTGCGCCCCACGCTGGGCGAGCGGGGCAACGTCGTGATCGACAAGGCCCGGCTCACGCTCGATGGCGTCGAAGGCGTCACCTTCGCCGGGTTCAGCTTCGACGGCGCGGGCCGGCTGCGCATGGAGCGGGCGTCACGCGTGGCGTGGTGCTGGATCCAGTGGCGCGGCGACGCACGCTCCGTGATCCGCGGCTCAACCGACATCGACCTCTACGAACACGTACGCGAGGAAATGTCCACCTGGCAGGGCTCGGCGCTGCACCTGATCCGCAACTCCGGCGAAGTGGGCTCCGAACGCGTCCGCCTCGTCGGCTGGTGGCACGCCGGCATGTGGCGAAAGCAAGGCGAGTCCAACCAGGCCAAGGACACCTTGCAGTCGTTTCACCTCGCCTGCGGCACGATCCGCGACCTGCTCATCATCGACAGCGTCCTCTTCGCCTCCTCCGACAAGATGATGCAGAACCACGCCAACCAGCTCGCCGGCTTCAAGGTCGTCAACACCTGGATGAACCGCCCGGACGACCCATGGTGGGAAGTGCCCGAGGGCTACACGACCCACGGCAGCTACGGCCACGCGTCCATCTCCGGCATCGGCGCTGACGCGACGTTCGATCGGGCCGTCATCCTGGGCAACCTCTCCGAAGGCCGCGCCGGCCATTCCTCCGGCCAGGTGCGCAACAGCACGATCCGCTCAACACGCGTCATCAGCACCGTCCTCGACGACGCCGGCGGCAACACCGTCGACCGTGCACTCAACGTCACCACCAATCCCCCGCCCGCCCTGCCGGACCTGGATGCGGTGTGGCACAAGTAGGTTCGGCGACGCAGCGCATGATCGGGGCTATACTCGTCGGGGCGGACGCCGCCGCCCCAGCGGCCGGGCAAGGCAACGGAACCTGTGCATGCCCTCCATTCTCAATCGTGAATCCCTTGCGCGTTACCGGGACGTCGTCACGCTTCTGCTGCGCTACGGCGGGCGTGAGTTCATCGAGCATTCGGGCCTGGGCGAGCTGCTCGAGTCCAACGACATCGACGCCGCCGCCGTTGAAACCGCCCGCGCCGAGCAGCTTGCCGACGACCTCGAGCATCTCGGGCCCACGTTCGTCAAGCTCGGCCAACTTCTGTCCAGCCGCGCGGACATGCTTCCGCCGGCGTACCGCGAGGCCCTGGCGCGTCTCCACGACGAGGTCGATCCCTTCGACATCGATGACGTCCAGCGCGTCATCACCGAGGAGCTGGGCATCGGCCCGGACGAGGCGTTCGCGCGCTTTGATCGCCAGCCGCTCGCCGCCGCCTCTTTGGGCCAGGTCCACCGCGCCCGCCTCGCCGACGGCCGGGAGGTCGTTGTCAAGATCCAGCGCCCGGGCGTTGGCGACATCGTGCAGTCCGACCTGGCCGTCATCCATCAGATCGCCCGGCTGATGGACGAGCACAGCGCGTTCGGGCAGCGCTACCACCTGCTCGAGACCGTGCGCCAGTTCCGCAAGCACATCCTGCGCGAGCTCGATTACACCCGCGAGGCCGACAACCTGCGCACGCTCGGGCGGAACATGCGTGACTTCGAGCAGATGGTCGTGCCCGAGCCGATCGACGAGCTCACGAGCCCGCGTGTGCTCACGATGACCTGGCTCGACACCCGCAACGTCAGCGACGTCGAGTCATCGCGGCTGCATCAGCTCGCCGGCGGCGGCCTGGCGGATGACCTGTTCGAAGCCTACCTCAACCAGGTTCTGCGTGACGGCTTTTTTCATGCCGACCCGCACCCGGGCAACGTGCGCATCACGCGACACGGCAAGGTCGCGTTCATTGATCTGGGCATGGTGGGTTTTCTCGACGAGGCGACGCGGGACCAGCTGCTCAACTTGCTGCTGGCGGTCGGCGAAGGCCGATCCGATGACGCCGCCGACCTGGCGGTGAGCGTGGGTGATCGCACGAGCGTATTCGATCCGCCGGCGTTTCGCCAGGGGATGCGCCAGACCCTGGCCGAGCATCGCGACCAGCCGCTGCATCGCATGCAGGTCGGCCAGCTCCTGCTCGACGTCGCCCATGTCGCCGGCGATACCGGCCTGCGCATCCCGCCGTCAATCATGCTCCTGGGCAAGGCGTTGATGAACCTGGACCAGATCGGCCGCACGCTCGATCCCGACTTCGACGCCAACGACGCCATCCGCCGACACACCGCGGGCATCATGCGCCACCGCGGCCTGCACAGCCTGCGCCCGGGCCAGATCTTCACCAACCTCATGGAACTCAAGCATTTCGCCGGCAACCTGCCCCGCCGCATCGACCGCATCCTCGATAACCTCGCCGACAACGAGCTCAAACTCAACGTCAACGCCATCGACGAGAAGCGCCTCATCACAGGAATTGAGAAAATCGCCAATCGCGTAACCGTCGGCCTCGTGCTCGCCGCGCTGATCATCGGCGCCGCCCTGCTCATGAACGTCCAAACCGCGTTCACCATCCTCGGCTATCCGGGCCTGGCGATGATCCTGTTCTTCATCTCCGCCCTGTTCGGCTTCGCGTTCATCACCAAAATGTGGCTCGGCGACCTGCGCGAACGCCGCCAACAGCGCCGCAGCCGCTGAGCGCCTCGGCATCGGGCGATGCGGGGGCGGGCCCGCGACCCATCACTTCATTCCGCATCCGCACTTAGCTGAATGTATCCGCGCCCGTGGCGATCGATGTAGTCAATCAGCTGTACCAGCGCCGCTTGCATGTCGAATGCGCCGCCTTGTACATGCAGCGAGAACGGTCGAACCGTCCTCGCAAGGTCCGGGTACCGATCTCGCATGAGCCGCGTCACGGGGGCATGCGGCTGTAGCTGTGTGCTGGCGAAGAAAGCCTTGGCGAACTCCTTCTTGAGCTGCCACGCCAAGGATGAGTCGGGCGGCAAAATTTCTGGATCATATGCTCGTCGACGGAGGCTGAACACAATCGCGATCGCCGAATAACGGAAGAGGTACGCTCCTCTGCCTGCCTTGCGTTGCTGATGGAACACCTTGCCAAAGTGCTCACAAAGTCGTTCGGCCATTGGCGATGAAATCACACGCAGAGCATCCCCCCGATACCGGACCA
>SLDI01000080.1:0-7904 GCA_007125385.1 Phycisphaeraceae bacterium
CCCGATGCGTGGCACCTGCACGCCGCCTCGGCGTTCCCGGTGCAGCTACCCGATGTGCTGCAATGGGCGCACGCGCGCAGCCTGCCAGACAGCGGCGAGACGTCGGCCGCCGACCGCCAGGGCCTGTTCCTGCATCAACTTCTCGCCCTGCTCGCCAGCCAGGGGCACTGGCGTAAGCACGGGCAACCCGTGCGGGCGCTCGTGGCGTTTCATTTGATCGACGAGACGCAGTACCCGGCCGTCGACGCGGGGCAGATGCACGCGATCCTCGAGTCGTTCGGCTTTTCCGAGCCGGGCGACGACACCCCCGCCGCGTCGGCGACCGGGGCGATCCTGGTGCGCCTGCTCGCCTGGGAAGGCGCCGGGGCCGAGGAGATGGTCGACGCGCGCTTGCTGCATCGTATCGACCACGGCCCGGCGCTGCTGGCGCTGCTGCCCGCCGGGCGGCGAACGTTCCTGCTGAGCCCCCTGGCCGATGCGTTCGAGCATCAACTGCGCTGGCGGCTCCATCGCCAGGCGAGCTTCAACGTCACGGCGTTTCTCTATCGCCTGACCGTGCGCCAGCCGCACCGCGCCTTCTGGGAGCAGCTCATCGCGCTGTGCGGCGACCGCAGCTACGTCGACACGCAGGGCCACAGCGTCGCGCTGATCCCGCTGCTGACGTGGCTGCGCGACCATGGCGGCGTGGCCGGCGACGCGGCGGTGCCCATCGACGCACCCGAGGCGCCGTGGCATCAACTGCCCGGCGAGGCCGTGCCCGACGAGCTGCTGGCGAGCCTGGCGCATCTGCGCAAGCGTCTGCTGGCGATCGACGACGCGGCCGTGCCGCTGGCGGATCAGTTGGAGCAGTTCGTCAGCGCCGTCGCCGAGCCCGCCCCCGACGGCGCCTGCCGGGGCGCGACGCTGCTGGGGTTGATCCAGGAGCTGACCGGCCCCCACGAGCCGCCGCTGCCCGCGGATCCGGCGCGTGCCGCAGCGGCGTCGATGGCCGAGCTCATCGAGCAGGTGCGCGGCCAGTTGCAGCCGCTGAGCGTCCTGGCGGATCGCCTCGTGCCCGAGACCCTGGCCGACATCGAGCCGACCAAGCAGGCGGTGGTGCACGTCGAAGCCGCCATCGCCCGCGTCGCCGACGCGCTGGCGGGCTACCTGCCCGCGGCCGAGGCGCGCCTGTTGCGCCTGGTCGCCGATCACCTGCTCGATGAGCTTGGCGACTGGTCGAGTGTGCTGGGCCAGTTGCACGACCGCCTCGAGAGCACCGACGACGCGCTGAGCCTGCCCGAGCTGGTGGGGATCATCGGCCAGGCGGCGCCGGCGCTGCGCCAGACGCTGCTGGACGTGCTCGCCCAATCGCTGCGCGCCGCGGCGCAGAGCCGGCGCCTGCTCGCGCCCAGCCAGGACGCCTGGCAGCAGGAGAAGGCGCTCTTGAACCGGGCGCTGGCGTGCCCGCTGGACCCGGAGCGTTTCCCGGCCGCGCTTCAGCGGCGCTACGACGCGGCGCTGGGCGAGATGTGGCGCAGCCTGCTGAGCCAGGCGCTGGATCAGCGCCACGAACAGCGCGCGGTGCAGTTGCTCGTTGAGCCACGCTATGCCGCGCTGCGTCGCCAGGGCGCCAGCCGCGCGCTGCTGGAGCGGGCCCGCGGCTGGTGCTTCGATCGCTACCTGCTCACGACCGCACGCGGCGTCGGTGCGGATCTGCGCGTTGACCACGGGCATCGCCCGCCGCCGTGGCCCGCGGTGCTCGGGGCGTTCGCCGGGCACTTCTCCTTCGTCTGGCTGGCGATGCTCATCGGCTCGATCCTCATGCTCGACTTCGGCGACGCCTGGGTCTCCATGGCCGAGATCGGCGACATCTTCGGCATCAGCGTCACGTTCCTCATCGGCCTGGCGGGCACGTTCCTCTACCTCTTCAGCGACCTGCGCAACAAGGCCAGGCCCTCGCCCGATCACCCGACGCGCCGCCTGCGCCTTTCCATCCTCAACCGCAGCCTCGCCTTCGTGGCGGCGTGCCTGGCGTACACGCTGGCGATCACCAGCTTCCTCTGGTACCTGCTCTCGAGCACCGACGAAGTCGTGCATGGCCCCGGGGCTGTCGGGCACATCGTCGTCTGGGCGGGCTTCGCGCTGTTCATCGGCGTGTTCTGGGGCCTGCTCGCCAAACGGACGTGACCCTGAGTCGCCACGTTATTGGCCTTCGACTGGTTGGCTTCACCACGGGGGTGGAGTCACTCAGTGTGCCACTCAACGGGGGAGTCAGGGGAGTCGAGGAAGTCAGGAGGAAAGGTCCGATCTTCCCTGACTTCCCCGACTTCCTCGACTCGCCCGATGCGTTGAACCGTGAGCCGTGAGCACGCCGTTCGTTTAGACTGTCGGCGGACCTTGCTTGCCACGCCACGGGAGCACGCCATGGCACAGATCCGCCTCGGCTTCATCGGCGCCGGGTTCGTCGCCCGCTTTCACGCCACGGCCTTGCGCAGCGTCCGCGGTGTCGAGCTCGCGGCCGTGACGCGCCACGCCGCCTCGCCGGCCCTGTCCGAGCACGCCCAGCGCCTCGGCGTCGGGCCCTGCCGCATCGTCGACAGCGTCGCCGACCTGTGCCAAGCCTGCGACGTGGTGGCCATCCTCGCGCCCAACTTCGCCCGCGTCGACGTCATGGAGCAGATCGTCGACGCGGTGCAGGGCGGCGCCGAGCTCAAGGGCATCATGTGCGAGAAGCCCCTCGGCCGCACCGTCGCCGAGGCCCGGCGCCTCGTGGAGCTGGCCCGGCCGCTCGGTCTGCCCACCGCCTACCTGGAGAACCAGCTTCACATGAAGGCGATCAAGGCCGCCCGCGCCCAGCTCGCCCCCGTGGCCGAGACGATGGGCCCGCCCGTGCTGGCGCGCAGCAGCGAGGAGCACGCCGGGCCGCATCACGGCTGGTTCTGGGACCCGACGCGCCAGGGCGGCGGGGCGCTGTCCGACCTGGCCTGCCACAGCATCGCCATCGGCTGGTACGTGCTCACCCCGCCCGACCGCGACCCGGCCTTCCTCGAGCCCGTCAGCGTCAGCGCCGAGACCTCGCTGCTGAAATGGGGCCAGCCACGCTACCGCGCCGAGCTGCTCGAGCGCATGGGCGTGGACTACGCCGCGACGCCGGCCGAGGACTATTGCAGCGGCATCGTCACCTTCCGCAACCCCGAGACAGGCCAGATCGTCAAGGCGCAGTTCAGCAACTCGTGGATGTACGACAAGCAGGGCCTGCGCCTGACGATGGACGGGCTGGGCCCGGGCTACGCCTTTGAGGTCAACTCCCTGCGCTCGCCCCTGGAGGTGTTCGTCGCCGACGACGCCGCCACCGCCGTCGCCGACGCCGAGACGGCGCTGGAGAAATCCACGGCATCGCGCGGCCTGCTGGCGGTGGCGCCCAACGAGGCGGACCTGTACGGCTACAACGACGAGCTCGACGAGGCCGCCCACGCCCTGGCCGCCGGCCGCGACGCCATGCTCAACTGGGACTACGGCCTGGCCGTGACGCGCCTGTGCCAGGCGGCCTACCTCTCCGCCGAACGCCGCGCCGTCGTCGACCTGACCGACCCCGCCACCGACGAAACCCTGGCCAGCTACCAGTCGCTCATCGCCCAGGGCCGTGGCACCGAGATCCTGATGCGATAAGCGGAACACCCCGTCATGGCCACCATCACCATCATCGGCGCCGCCTCGACCACCTTCGGGCCCAAGGTCCTGTGCGACCTGGTCAACCACCCCCAGCTCGCCGGCTCAACCGTGCGGCTCGTGGACACCAACGAGCAGCGCCTGGCGATCTATCATCGCCTGGCCCGGCGCGTGCTCGAGCACGTCGGCCACGACTACACGCTCGAGGCCACCACCGACCGGTGCGCCGCCCTGCCCGGCAGCGATCACGTGCTCATCGCCGTGGACGTGCGCCACTACGACCTCTGGCAGCAGGACTTCGCCATCCCCGTCAAGCACGGCATCCGCCAGGTCACCGGCGAGCTGGGCGGCCCCGGCGGGCTGTTCCACAGCCTGCGCCAGATCCCGCTGCACCTGGACATCGCCCGCGACGTCGCCCGACTCGCCCCCCAGGCGATGGTCATGGTCATGTCCAACCCGCTCAACCGCATCTGCCTGGCGATGCATCGCCACGTGCCGGGCCTCGGCCAGGTCGTGGGCCTGTGCCACGGCGTGGAGATCACCCACCAGTTCGTCTTCAGCAAGGTTCTGGGTGTTGACGCCGAGGACATCGAGTCCACCGCCGCCGGCACCAACCACTTCACCTGGGTCCTCGACCTGCGCCGCAAGTCCACCGGCGAGGACCTCTACCCGGCCGTGCGCGAAAAGATCAACCAGCTCGACGCCAACCGCGAATGCTTGGCCCGCAAGCTCTTCGAGACCTACGGCCACTACCCGGCCTGCGGCGACGGGCACACGGGCGAGTACCTGCCCTACGCCCACGAGTTCGTCGGGCTCGAAGGCCCGCCGTTCGACCGCGCCCACCAGGCCGAGCACGACCGCTGGCGCCGCCTCGACGAGCTGTCGCGCACCGGCGACCGCGACGCCCTGGCCGAGTTCCTGCGCCCGCGAAGCTGGGTCGACACGCTGGCGTTTCCGATCATGGCCGCCATCGCCTCGCACCAGCTCCACCGCATGCCGGCCGTGAACGTCGTCAACCGCGGGGCGATCGACAACCTGCCCGCCGACGTGTTCATCGAGGCCCCGGGCGTCGTCGATGCCTCGGGCCTGCGCGCGATCCACATCGGGCCCCTGCCGCGCCAGCTCGCGCCCTTTAACCGGCGCGACATCGACCAGACCGAGCTGATCGTCGACGCCGCGATCACCGGCGAGCGCCGCCGCGTGCTCCAGGCGATGCTGCTCGATCCCGTGGTCGACAGCATCGCCGCCGCGGAGCGCATCGTCGACGAGATGCTCACCACGCAGGCGCCTTACCTGCCGCAGTTCCAGGGCGCGCGAGAGCGAACCGTGGCCCCGGCGACCGAGGTTGGAGCACGCAATGCTTGACCTTGATCATCGCTGTCGGGGTGCCACTGACAAGGCCGTCTTCGGCGTTGTCAGTGCTGCCCGCGATTCGCATTGACAAGCTCCGCGGACTCCGCTTGTCAGTGGCACCCACATCAGGAACATTTCCTGCACAAAGATCAACAGGCAAGGGAGAACGATTTGGACCTGCTCATCGCATCAAAGACCGACAACGCCACGCGTTTGCACCACTACGCGCTCGACGGCGCCACCGGGCGTATCCATGAGGCCGGCGACGCGCTCGACGTCGCCGGCGCCCTCTACTTCATTCTCGGCGCCGCCGGCCGCCGGCTCTACTGCTCGTACAACGTTGACGGGCACGGTGAGGTCGCGGCCTACCGTCTCGACCCCACCGCCGGCGCGCCGGCGCACCTGGCCAGCCTGCCCACCGATGGCGCCGAGCCCTGCTACCTCGCCCTGGCCGGCGACGAGCGGCTGCTGCTGGTGAGCAACTACGCCGGGCCGGCGAAGCGTGGCAGCGTCGTGGCGATCGCGCTCGATGACGACGGCGCACCGGTGCACATCACCGACCGCCACGAGCACGCCGGCCACGGCGTCCACCCGCGTCGCCAGGGCGAGTCGCACCCGCACAGCATCCGTCCCGACCCGGCCGGCCGCTTCGCCTGCGTGCCCGACCTGGGCATCGACCGCGTGGTGATCTACCGTCTCGACGCCGCCGCCGGCCGACTGCACCCGGCCGGGCAGGCCGACGCCCCCGCCGGCGGCGGACCGCGCCACCTCGCCTTCCACCCCACCCGGCCGTGGGCCTACGTCGTCATGGAGCTCAGCGGGCAGGTCGTGGCCTACCGCCGCGACGAGGCCGCGGGCGCCCTGGAGCGCATCGACGAGAGCCCGACGCTGCCCGACGACTTCACCGGCGACAACACCGCCGCCGAGCTGCTCATCTCACCCGACGGGCGGTACCTTTTCAGCTCCAACCGCGGCCACGACAGCATCGCCGTGCACCGCGTCGACGAAGGCACCGGCCGGCTGCGGCGGTGCGGCCACTGCCCCACGGGTGGGGGCAACCCGCGCCACTTCGAGATCAGCGACGACGGCCGCTGGCTCATCGTCAGCAACACCGCCGACGACAACGTCACCGTCCTGCGCCACGACGATGGCCGGCTGGAGCAGACCCACCAGCTCGCCCTGCCCGCCGCCGGCTGCGTCAAGGCCTGGCCAGGCCGTTGAGCGTGTCGGGTCGGCCTCGGCCGCGCCCGCCGCGCGAAACCACAAAACGACCGGCTGCCACACAACGCCGTGAACTTCACGCGTGGCGGCGCTGATGTAGGGTGGGTAGAGCGCAGCGAAACCCACCACGCTGGCCGTGGATTCCCGCCGCAACCGGTGGGTTTCGCTTCGCTCTACCCACCCTACAGCCAGAGTTCACGGCGTTGCGTGGCACCCCACGACCTGGGGTGAATGCAACCATCCAAGGATCAATGGCCCACCCTCGTCACACCCGGTCGCGGGCAGCGGTGACGCCTTCCTTCTCGGCGCAGTGGGCACAGCAGAAGAAGCGTCCGCCCGCCTCGATGCCGTGGCCGACGATCCGGGCGCCGCAGTGGACGCAGGTGGGCGCGAGTCGCGTGATGGCGCACTCGAAGCTGTCGAAGGTGTGGCGCTCGCCGTCCATCACGATCTCGAAAGCCTTGTCGTAATCGTTGCCGCACTGTTCGCATACGGGCATGGTCGGGCCTCCCGTCAGATGATTGCTGGCCGCGTCGACGGGCGCGGCCGTCGTGGGATTCAAGGCGCGGCGGGTCGGCGTGACCAGCGGCGGCGCGCGGATTTTCCGCCGGTGAACGGCGTTCCAGGCGCAAAAAAAGGCGGAAAAATCCGGAACACCATCTTCCCTTGTGTTTGGCAGTCGATATAATCCGGGCTCAACCCCGCCGTACCCCCGCATCGCCCCGGGTGTCGCCCGGGGCTCCCGCCGGGGGCCGATTTACCCGACAACCCGAGGTTCGCGATGAGCATCGGACATAAGTCCTCACAAGCGCAGCTTCTACGGCTGATGGTCTACAACCGGGCCCTGCACCCGGAGTTGTTTGAGTTGCAGGCCCGCCGGATTGAGCGTCACGGCGACTACGAGGCCGAGTGCTGGATCGCCAGCGGCGGCCACGTGGTCCGGTTCCAGTACAACGCCCAGGTGATGTCCGAGACGGTGATCGACCAGGGCGATCACCTGCCCGAGACGGGGCTGGTGCACGCCCTGCCCTGCCTGGGCGAGAAGGAGTACGAGCACGAGCCGCGGGAGCCGGGCCAGATCGCCTACGTCACGACGGTGCAGACCGAGACGCTGGCGGAGAACCTGTACCTGGCCACGCTGCGGGAGATGCAGGACTTCGCCCGGGAGACCGGGTCGATCTGGCACGACTGGCAGGACAGCGCCGGCGTGCCGGGCCTGGCGGTGCTGGACGTGCAGAAGTACCGCCGCGAGTTCCACATCCAGAGCTACCACCTGCTCGGCGCCTCGGGGATGATCCTGCGCACGCAGTCGATTTTCGAGATTCGCTGAAGCGGCCACATACACCCCTGCCCCCCACCCCAAGGGCTCACGGCTGATGCCGTGGGTCCTTTTTCGTTGGTGGCGCGTTCTCCGCGCGAATTAACCGCGAAGGGGCGTCAGTCGTTGAGCAGGTAGGCGAAGATCAGCGGGGCGACGATGGTGGCGTCGCTCTGGATCATGAAGCTGGGCGTGTCGGGGGCGAGCTTGCCCCAGGTGATCTTTTCGTTGGGCACGGCCCCGGAGTAGCCGCCGTAGCTGGTCACGGCGTCGGAGATCTGGCAGAAATAGCCCCAGGGCGGGGTGTCGGTCTGCTTCATGTCGTGCACGAGCGTGGGCACGGCGCAGATGGCGAAGTCGCCGG
>SLDI01000244.1:0-7903 GCA_007125385.1 Phycisphaeraceae bacterium
CAAGGTGAGACGATCGTCGAGCTGACCGCGGCCGAGCCCGGCGAGCTCGAGCCGGCGCTCGAGCCGTTGCTGGCGCGGCTGGCGCTGGTGCGGCAGGCGCGGCAGCTCGACGCGGCCGAGCTGCTCGACGTCCTGGCTGCGGTCGATGCCGGCGCCGATCCGGCGGTGGTCTTCGCGGCCTGGCGGGCGCTGGATGAGCACGATTGGCCGCGCGACCTGGGGCAACTGCGCCGCGAGATGGAGCTGCGCGGGGCGCTGCGCGAGCTGGCCGCGGGCCTGGACCTGCCGTCGGCGCGGCGGGCCGCGCTGCACGTTGAGATCGACGAGACGGCCGGGGCGCGCTGGCGGCGCGCGGTCAACGGCTTCGACACCGAGCAGGACGTCGGCGGGGCGCTGCGCCTGGTGATGGAGCTGGTGGGCGTTTCGCACGAGCTCGACGTCGATCCGCTGGATGACTGGTTTGTCGGCGAGCCCGAGGCGCTGACGGACGCGGCGCGGTTCAACCTGCTGCTGTATCAGTGGAGGCAGCAGGCGCATGTCGAGCTTTCGGACGACGCGGCCGAGGCCGAGGTGGCAGGCATGCTGGCGGCGCTGGGGCATCTGCCTCAGGCGCCGGTCGGGGAGTTCGTCGAGGGGCTGCGGTACATCATTGACCCGGACGCGGAGCGCCTGCCGCCGGAGTATGACGATCTCGGGCCGGGGGCGAGCTGGCTGCCCGGCGCGCTGCGCTGGCAGCGTACGTCGCCGCCGGAGCAGATCGAGCGGGTGACGTATCGTCATCCGTCCACGGGGCAGGAGCTGAGCTTTCGGCTGATCGAGCCGGGCGACGGCCTGCCGGTGTACGTGGCGGAGCATGCGGCGCCGGTGGAGCTGGGGTTGATGATCGTCGAGGCGTTGCAGCGGACTCGGCCAAGCGACGCCGATCGGCTGCTCGCGTCGCTCGACGCGGTGTCGATCGGCTCGTATCGCGGGGCGCGGTCGTGGGTGTACGACGGCCAGCGGCTGCGCGTCACGCCGGACTGGATCGCCAACAACGCGGTGGCGTGGCTGCGTGAGCAGGAGCTGGAGGTCTACGCCCCCGGCCCGGCCGACGCCCCGCCGAGCGAGCGCAGCCCGATGACGTTCCTGGCGCCGCAGGTCGCGGCCTACCTCGCCCATGCCGCGGGCTCGCGGCTGCCGACGCCGCGGGAGTGGCGGGCGGCCCGGGCGGTGCTCGCCGATGACGCGCCGGCGAACCTGCGCGGGGCGTCGTTCGCCGGGCAGCAGGACTACGTCGAGCAGATCTACAACCGCGCCGCCGCGCAGGGCCAGACCATCTACTACCCCTGGCCGGACGAGGGGACGTTCCGCCCCGACGGCGCCGAGCTGCCCACCGGCCGCGACGCCACCGCCGACGCGGATCGCGAGGACGATTACCTGTGGCTGGCGGAGGTCGACACGGGGCATCACTTCGTGGGCAATGTGGCCGAGTACGTCATCGCCGGGCCCGAACTCGATGGCCGGACCTTTCCGCCCGTGCCGCAGGCGCTGGCGAGCTTCGACGAGATCCAGGCCCAGGTGCGTGATCGGTGGGCGGCGTCGGGGGTGATCGGCGGCTCGGCGCTGTCGGCCCCGGAGCTGGCGGTGGACGAGGTGCTGGGCAAGACGTGGTTCCTTTGCCGCAACGGCTTCAGCGACGTTGGGTTCCGCCTGGCCTACCCCGCGGGGGAGCCGGGCTCGGCGGTGCGGCTGCATCGGCTGGTGCGCCGGCAGGAATTCCAATCGGCGCAACCACTTGAGTAAAGCGGCGCCCAGAGGGTATATTGCACCGCCAGCGCGGTCGGCCGGCGGGCGGTGGCCAAGGATGCGAGCGACGATGAGCGCGAACCCAAGCCCGAATCGGACGACGCCGGCGGCGCTGGCCAGCCGCTTGCGCCTGTTGCAGGTGGACCTGGCGGACGTGGCGCCGGCGCAGCGGCAGGAGCACCTGGCCGAGGAGCTGGAGCGCGTGCTGGCCGAGCAGAGCGCGGACCAGCGCCTGGCGACGCTGCGGGAGCTGATGGGCCACTTCCCGGCGTTCGAGCCGGCCAGGCCCGATGCCGACGAGGCCGAGGCGCAGGAGCCGGTCGAGCCGGAGCATCTGTCGGACCCGTCCTGGCTGGTGACGCGGCTGCTGGAGCTGGCGCCGGAGCTGGACGAATCGCAGAAGCGGGCCGTCGCCCAGCGGCTTGCGGAGGCGGACCTGGTGCCGCCGCCGCGTCACGAGAGCTGGTCGCCCGAGGTCGAGGCCGAGGCGCGGCGGAAGTTCCAGCTCGGCGAGGAGGCGGTGCTGGACCCGCAGCGGGCGCTGCAGATGGCGGGGGAGCTGGCGGAGCTGACGATCAACATCGAGCGGATCGTGCGCAGCACCTGGCGCGAGGTGGCGCCCAAGTCCGAGCTGCTGTCCAATCGCCGGTTGCAGGCCCAGCTCTCGGCCTACGTGGCCGGGGACGAGGAGGTCTCGCGGACGCAGGTGATCGAGGAGCTGGAGCGCGTGCGGCAGATGGCGGCCGGGCTGGTCGCGGCCGTGGGGCAGGTCGGCCGGCAGTTCGTCGCCCGCTACGCGAGCAAGTACGCGCCGATGGAGATCGAGACGCTGGCCCGGCAGGACAAGCGCTGGCACGAGAGCGCCGACGTGGCGTGCTGGCGCAAGTTCAAGGAGCTGGCCGAGTCGATGGACGAGGCCGCGATGGAGCGCGAGGTCAAGCAGATCATCACCGACTACACGACGTCCCTGGTCAAGGGGCTGAACCGCTAGCCGCCGCCGGACAACTTCCATGCCCGCAGAGGTTCATTGGCACGAGGGGCTGTTTCTTCAGCCGCACCACTTCCAGGCGATGTCGCGCGCCCAGGCCGAGTCGCTGGCGGCGCTGCGGCGGCAGGTGATGGCCTACCCGTGGGGGGTGATCGACGCCCGGCTGTCGCGCGACGCGCTTGAGAACATGCTCGTGCGGTTCGACCGGCTGCACGTGATCATGCCCAGCGGCGTGGAGCTGCGCGTGCCCGACGAGGCGGAGCTGCCCACGCTCGAGATCAAGCGCGCCTTCGAGAGCAGCAGCGACCCGATCACCATCAGCCTGGCCGTGCCGCTGTGGGACCCGCAGCGGCCGAACACCGTCGAGGATGACGGCACCGAGCCGTGGAGGATCAAGCGGCTCTATCGCCTGGCGGAGATGGATCGGCCGGACGAGAACACCGGCGACAACCCGCACCCGGTCGTGTACCGGCGGGTCAACGCGCGGCTGGTGCTCGAGGGCGAGGACACGGCCGACATGGAGGTCCTGCCGCTGCTGCGCATCGTCCACGCCACGGGCGAGGAGACGGGCCACCCGCGGCAGGACGGGCAGTTTGTCCCGCCCTGCATGTGCATCGCCGGCTCGTCGGTGCTGCGCGAGATGATCCGCGACCTGTGCAACCAGATCAGCGCCGCGCGGCAGGCGCTGGTGGTGCAGATGAGCCGGGCCGGCTTCAGCATCGAGTCGATGCGCGGGATGCAGCTCGAGCAGGTGATGCGCCTGCGGACGCTCAACCGCTACGCCGGCCGGCTGCCCACGCAGGCGGAGCTGGGCACGACCAGCCCGCTGGCGATGTACCTGTCGCTGCGCGAGATGCTCGGCGAGCTGGCGGCGCTGAATCCGGGCAACGACGTGTTCGACGTGCCGGCCTACGACCATCACCGGCCGCTGGAGGCGTTCGCCTCGCTCAACGAGAAGCTGCGGTCGCTGCTGGGCGGGGCGGTCAGCGAGCCGTGGCTGCGCGTGGGCTTCGAGAGCGAGGACGGCACGATCCTGGCGCGGCTGGAGGAGCGGCACCTGAGCGAGCCGACGCAATACTTCCTGGCGGTGCAGACGCGGCAGGATCCGCAGGCGTTGGCGTCGCTGGTGGAGGACCCGGACCGGTTCAAGCTGATGCCGGCGGCGCTGGCGGGGCGTGCGATCTACGGGATCAAGCTCCAGGAGGAGCGTCACCCGCCGCTGGGCCTGCCGGCGCGGGCGGACCTGCACTACTTCCGGCTGCAGCGCGAGGAGTCGGCGCGGATGTGGGAGCGGATCCTCGCGGACAAGGCCGTCGCCGCGGTGTGGCCCGGGCAGGAGTCGTCCGACTTTCAGCTTTCGCTTTACATGACCCTGGCGCCGGAGCAGAGCTAGCCGATGACCCCGCGCACACTGGCTGAGCCGTTGTTCACGTACGTCTGCCGCGTCAACCGCCTGGCGCGTCACGGCGCCGAGCCGGAGATGGGGCAGGTGCGCGCGGAGCTGACGGCGCACCTGGAGCGGATCCGCGAGCAGGCCGAGACGGACGCGGATCTCAAGCAGCAGTTCGACCCGGACGGCAAGGGCAAGCTGCTGCTGGTGCTCGCGTTTTTCGCCGACAATTTCGTGTACGAAAGCTCGCTGAGCTATTCGAATCGCTGGACGAGCCTGGCCCGGGAGCTTTACAACGAGCTGGCCGGCGACGAGCGCTTCTTCGACCTGCTGGACGAGACGCTGGCGGACCCGGGCGAGCAGGCGACGCAGCGTCTGGAGGTCTACTACACGTGCATGGGCCTGGGCTTCGCCGGGCTCTACACGGGCCAGCACGAGTACCTGCGCAAGAAGATGCTGGAGATGTCGGCGCGCCTGCGCAAGCGGGGGCTGACGGACGACGGCGGGCGGCTGTGCCCGGATGCGTATGAGCACGTGGACACCAGCGACCTGATCGAGACGCCGGGCACGTCGCTGGCGGGCATCGGCATCGTCTTCGCCGGGCTGCTGGTGGTGCTGTTCGGCGCGACGCTCCTGCTTTATCGCCATGCCTCGGGCGACCTTGGCCGGGCGCTTTCGAGCCTGATCGGCGGGGGCTGAGCCCGCGCTTCGCTTGTGGAGTCACGGATGCAGCGTCTGATTTCCGCTTTCAGCCAGCTTTCCCCGGGCCTGAGGATCGGCGTGTTCGCGGGCGCCGGGCTGTGCGTGATCCTGGGCATCGTGGTGCTCTACCCGCGCCTGTGGTGGGTGATGGTGCTGGGCGTGCTGCTCGTGGCGCTGTTGCTGGTGCTCTACCAGGCCGTGCTCCGCTGGCGGCAGAAGCAGAAGGCCGAGCCCTTCGAGAAGGAGGTGGTGGCCAACACGGGCTCGACGCCGCACGACATCAGCGACGTGAACCAGCGGGCCCGGCTGGACGAGATGCGCCGGGCCTTCGAGCAGGGTGTGGCCACCTTCCGCGCCGCGGGCAAGGACCTGTACAGCCTGCCCTGGTATCTCGTCGCCGGCGAGCCGGGCTCGGGCAAGACGGAGGTCATCCGCCGGTCCAACGTCCCGTTCCCGCCGGGCTTGCAGGACACGCTGCAGGGCACGGGCGGCACGATCAACATGAACTGGTGGTTCACCAACCACGCGGTCATCCTCGACACCGCCGGGCGCCTTATGTTCGAGCAGGTTCCGCCGGGCTCGAGCAGTGAGTGGAACGAGTTCCTGCGCCTGCTGCGCCGGACGCGGGCCAACTGCCCGATCAACGGCATGATGCTCGTGATCCCCGCCGACAGCCTGATCAACGACCCGGCGCAGGAGATTCAGAAAAAGGCGGACCAGATCGCCCTGCAACTGGCGAACATCCAGCGGTCGCTGGAGGTGCGCTTTCCCGTGTTCATCGTGGTGACCAAGTGCGACCTGGTCGCCGGGTTCCGCGAGTTCTTCGACTCCATCGACGACATCGACCTTCAGCACCAGATCTTCGGCTGGTCCAACCCGGGCCCGCTGGACGAGCCGTTCGACGTCGAGAAGATCGACGAGCACATCCAGACCGTGCGCCAGCGTCTCGAGCAGCGCCGCATGAGCCTGCTGCTGGACCCGGTCAGCACCGCCGGCGACGAGGAGCACGAGGCGCGGCGCATCGACCAGGTCGACAGCCTGTACGACTTCACCGACAGCTTCCAGCGCCTGGCGCCGAGCCTGAAGCAGTATCTGGGCTCGGTGTTCAGCGGCGGGGAGTGGTCGGGCAAGCCGCTGTTCCTGCGGGGCATCTACTTCACGTCGTCGCTGCGTGAGGGCAAGGCGCTGGACAGCATCCTCGCCGAGGCGATGGGGGTGTCGCCGGAGGAGCTGCCGGAGGATCGGCCGTGGGAGCGCGACCGGGCCTACTTCCTGCGCGACCTGTTCCTGAACAAGGTGTTCAAGGAGAGCCGGCTGGTCACGCGCGCCGGGAACACGCGTCGGCTTCGCCAGCAGCGGCAGGCGGCGCTGCTGGGCGCCGGCAGCGTGGCCGTGCTCGCGCTGCTGGTGCTGACGTGGTTCAGCTTCGGGGCCTTTCAGGATCGCGTCGGCGGGCAGAGCGAGACGTGGGCGCACCTGGCGCAGGCGGTGCCGGAGCTGCCGCCGGTCGTCGGCGAGCGGCGCGCCGGCACGGGCGTCTATGCCTATCGCGGCGCGGAGCCGGCGCTGGAGCACGAGGGGCAGACGATCACGCTGGCGCGGCTGCCGGAGCTGACGCTGAGCCTGGCCGAGGCGGACATCCGCGTGCCGGCGGTGTTCCGGCTGTTCGCCGGGCTGGACCGTGATCTGCTGCACAGCCGCCGCTTCGAGGCCCACGATGCCATCGTGCGTCGGCTGGTGCTCGAGCCGGCGGTGACGGGGGCGGCCCAGCGGCTGGGCGGGCTGGACGCCGAGGACTGGTCGGAGCAGGCCACGGCCGCGCTGGCGCAGATCGTTCGGCTGCACACGTTCGCCCGCGGCGAGGTGCCGGCGGTGGACCAGGAGCAGGGCGCCGGGCCGCTGGCCGCGCTGCCGGCGCTGCTTCGGTTTCTGCTCGAGCCCGAGGAATATGAGCGCTTCGCCGATGATGCGGACGCCGAGCGGCTGCTGGCGATTCTCGCCCGGAGCCACGGCGAGGCGGCGCACGCCGTGCAGCGGCAGCGATCCGCGGCGGCCATCCTCGCCGAGGCGCAGGTGGATCGCCTGCTCGCCGACGCCGTGACGGTGTTCAGCGCCTACCAGGCCCAGGCCGGGGCCGCGCCGACGAGCCTGCTCAACGACTTGGAGGCGCTGCGCGACGCGATGGTGGCGTTTGCCGACGCCGAGGCGGTGCTGGGCGAGCTGGACGGGCGCTTCGGCGACGACCGGCCGGCGCAGGCGGCGCAGACGTGGCAGCGTCGCTTCGCCGAGCTGGCGCGCGCCGGCGAGGCGATGGATGCCGCGGTCGCCGCGCTCCAGGGGCAGGGGTTCGATCCTTATCAGGGCGCCGGCGAGCTGCTGGCCGAGGCGGAGGCGGAGGTGCTGGCGCGCGTGGATCGGCAGTTCGACGCGCTGCTGCGCCAACTGCCCGCCGATGCGGCTGACGAAGCCGACGGCGCGGCCGACGACCTGCGCAGCCGGCTGCAGGCCAACCGCGACACGACGCGTCGCAACGCCGAGCAGCGGCTGGCGGCGCTGGTCGAAGGCATCGAGGCGCATCACGCGGACCTGATGCGCCATAGCCGGGCCATGCGCCGCGAGGAGGTGGGCCCGGCGTACGCGCTGCGGCTGGCGATGTACCGCCAGGCCGATGACGCCATGTATGGCGAGGAGGCGCCGACGGTCACGCTCGATGCGTTCGCGGCGCTGGTCGAGGCGCACGCGGGCCGCGTCGCCGCCGGCCGCCAGCTCGTGGCCGAGCATCGCCTGATCGGTGACGACACGGCGACGGACGACGCGGCGGAGCTGGCCGAGTGGGCGCTGACGCTGGCGGATCGCATGAACCGCTGGCACCTGCTTGATGGCGTGCTCGACGCCCTGCCGGGTGATGCCGACGCGCTGGCGGAGGCGGTGGCGGGGTGGGTCGACGCCGAGGCGGACGCGGACTGGCGCCCGCCGCGCATCCCGCTGGCGGCGCGCTTCGCCGAGGGCGGCAGCTTCCCCGCGGCGGTGCACCCGGC
>SLDI01000615.1:0-7836 GCA_007125385.1 Phycisphaeraceae bacterium
AATCGGGGCGACTGGATTTGAACCAGCGACCTCCTGCTCCCAAAGCAGGCGCTCTGCCAAGCTGAGCTACGCCCCGGCGGCGACAGGGACATCATATCGGCCGCATCGCCCCACGACACCTCGCCGCCGCCCGCTACCCGCCCGCTCCGTCGCCCCCAGGGCCCAGGCGCACCGTCGTGCGCGGGTGGAACGGGAACGCCCCGGCCAGCTCGCGCACATCCTCGCGCGTCACCGCCATGATGCGCTCCAGCTCCTCGGTCAGCGGCGCGTAATTGCCCAGGTACTGCCAGCGCGCGCCCAGCTCGCGCATCCGCGAGCCGGGGTTTTCGCCCTGCAGCGTCGCCTGCGTCGCCAGCTTGTTCTTGGCCCGCTCGACCTCGTCGGCCTGCACGTCGTCGGCGAAGTGGTCGATCGTCTGGGCCAGCTTCTGCTCGACCGTCTCCGCCGCCGCCGGGTCGCACGAGGCGTAGGCCATGTACACCCCCGTGTGGTCGTAGGGCAGGTACGCCAGGTCCGCCTCCTCGGCCAGGCCGGGATCGATCAGCGCCCAGTAGATGCGCGAGCCGTCCGTGTCGCCGAGCACGTCGGCGAGCACCTTGGCGGTGTAGCGCCGCTCGTCCTGCGCGTCCGGAGCCGGGCACAGCGAGGCGATGTAGTGCCGCGTCACCCGCGGGTCGCGCATCCCGCGCACGTGCTCGAACGGCGCCGGCTCGCCAAAGACGCGCCCGGCGCCGCTGGCCTGCCAGTGACCCGCCAGCTTCTCGACGTCGCGCACCAGCGCGTCGAAGTCGACCTGACCCGCCGCCGCGACGATCACGTTGTCCGCACTGTAGCGCTGGGCGAAGTAGGCGCGCATCTGCTCGGGCGTGAGCTTCGTGATCGTCTCGTTTGTTCCCAGCACGCGGAACGCCAGCGGGTGCTGCTGAAAGTACTCCTCCAGCAGCGCGTCCTGGAGCCGCCACTGCGGCCGATCCTCGTACATGCCGATCTCTTCGAGGATGACGTTCTTCTCCATGTTGAAGTCGTCATCGCGAAGCGCCGGCCGAAGGATGTCGCCCAGCAGATCCACCGCCCGGGGCAGGTACTCGGGCAGGACCTGGGCGTAGTAGACGGTCTGCTCGTGGCTGGTGTAGGCGTTGTACTCGGCGCCGATCTCGTCGAACTCACGGTTGACGTCGTCGGCCGTGCGGCGCTGCGTGCCCTTGAAGACCATGTGCTCGAGGAAGTGCGAGACGCCCATGACCGGGGCGTCCTCGTCGCGGGCGCCGGTGCGCACGAAAAAGCCCACGGCCGCGGTGTGCGCCGCGTCGTTGGCCTCGGCCACGACCGTCAGGCCGTTGGGCAGCCGGTGTTGGTGGAACGCAAGTGTCATGGGGGGAAGCTGTTAGCTGCTAGCTGTTAGCTGTTAGCTGTTAGCCATGATTCAATCACCAAAACCGCATGAACGGACCATCACCTCGCAGCACACCACCTACCTCCAACAGCGAAAAGCGAAAGGCCAATACCTAAAAGCCAACGGCTAACAGCTCTTACCCCACCAGCTTGTCCAACTCTTCCTTGAACTGCGGCTTGGCGGTCACGCCCACGAAGCGCTGCACCACCTCGCCGTCCTTGAACAGCAGCACGCTGGGGATGGCGTTGATGTTGTACTTGAGCGACGTGTCGCGGTTTGAGTCGGTGTCGAGCTTGCCGACCTTGACCTTGCCCTCGTACTCGCCCGCCAGCTCGTCGATCGTCGGGGCGAGCATCCGGCAGGGCATGCACCACTCGGCCCAGAAATCCACCAGCACGGGCTTGTCGCTGTTGAGGACTTCGGATTCGAAATTGTCGTCGCTCAGCTCGAGCAGGTTATCGCTGGCCATGTCTCACTCCTGCGTGTTGCCGCGCCCGGCTGGCCCCATCGCCGCCGGGGCGAGGATTCTACGTCCACCATCTTAGCCCATCAACCGCCGCGGCGCCCGGTCGCCACCGGCCCGACGCAGGGCGTACCATGTCCCGTGGCTTGCCGCCTCGCAGAGCCCACCATGGCCAACGACACCGCCCCAGCCCGCACCCCGCCACGCCTGGCGCTGACCCTGGCGCTGGCCGCCGCGGCGCTGCTGCCCAGCTGCGCCCGGCGCACCATCGAGATCACCTCCGATCCGCCCGGCGCCCTCGTGCACCTCAACGACGAGCAGGTCGGCCGCACACCCCTCGAGGTCCCCTTCACCTTCTACGGCAGCTACGACGTACGGCTGGAGCTGCCCGGGCACGAGCCGCTGTGGACCACCGGCCGCGCCCGCGCGCCGTGGTGGGACTACCCGGTGATCGACCTCGTCGGCGAAGCCGTCGGCGCTCACGCCCGCGTCCACTGGCACTACGAGCTCGAGCCCGCCACGGCCCCGGGCGACATCGACCCCGACGCCCTCGAGGCCCGGGCACGCGAGCTGCGCGACCGCACCGAGTCACGCTGAGCTTCGCCTCGACGCCTACGCCTGCTCGCGCCGCCACGCCAGCCGCTCGGCATCGCCCCAGAGCATTTCCAGGTCGTAGTGCGCCCGCGCGTTGGGCTCGAACAGGTGCACCATCACCTCGATGAAGTCCAGCGCCACCCACGTGCTCGCCTCATCGCGGTCGCTGCCGAAGCGCTCGATCCCCTGCTCGCGCGCCAGCTCGCTGACGTGCCCGGCCACGGCCTTGATCTGCCGGTCGCTCGTGCCCGTGCCGATGACGATGAAGTCGCTGAGCTCGCTGAGCCCGCGCACGTCCATCACCAGCACGTCCTCGCAGTGATCGTCGGCCATCAGCCGCGCCGTTTCGATGGCGAAGGCCCTGGCCTGCTCGACCTGAGGCCCCGTCCGCGCCGGGCCGGGTCGCTGCTCGAGCTGGTCGCGGTGAGGCAGGGCGTGCTCGTCGCGGGAATTGGGCATGGAGCGCTGTTCAGAATGCGGGACACAGAACGCAAGACGAAGGTCAGGGAAGTCAGGGGAGTCGAGGAAGGCGCCGGAGCGACGCGTCCCGTTTCTGCTTCAACTTCACTGACTTCACTGACTCCCCCGATTCCCTTTCCCCCGCGAACCCTTCGGGCGACGTGGGCACCGCCAGGGCGACGGTCGATCGACCCGGGCGGTGCTCCGGCGCGCGCAACAACAGCCGGCGTCGTTCCGGCTGCGTGGCGAGGGGGTCATCCGAACTCAGCGGCCGAGCGCTGCCTGCTGCTGGCGGCGCTTCACGGCCTTGCGCAGCGCCCGCTGCTTGCGCTCCGAAGGCTTCTCGTAGAACGCCCGCTTCTTGATGTCCTTGGTCAGGCCTTCCTTCTCGCACAGCTTCTTGAAGCGGCGCAGCATCTGCTCAGCGGACTCCCCGCCTCGTGCCTTGATCCGGATCGCCATAGGTCTCCTTTCGTGTCGCTAAAACACTCACACACAACTGCTTATCGCTCCCGCCCGCCGGGGCGAGCCGCCCAATGCACCCGCCAGGATTCGAACCTGGAACCTGCGGTTCCGTAGACCGCCGCTCTATCCAATTGAGCTACGGGTGCCCCTTGGCGAGCCGTACACAATAGCAATCCGCCTGCGCCCCGGCAACCACCCCGCCACCACCCTGCGACCACCCTCCGCCTGCGCCTCGGCAACCGCCCCGGCCCTTCGCCGACTTGGGGGACTTGAAAACCGCCGCGCCGTCGCGACAATGGGGCGAGGTGTGGGCCCGGCGGTCGGCCGGGCCGGGCAGGCCCATCTCGTATGTGGGTGATCCTTTCGGAGGAGTCGCGCGTGGTGCCGCGGCGAAGGCGAATCGAGCCGGAGGATGCCCGCGAACGTATGGTCCGGGAGACCAGCGCGTTTCTGACCTGGGCCATCCGCACCCGGGCCGACCTGCCCCGCATCCCCTGCCGCCGGCTGGACCGCGGGGGGTTCAACGGCCTGCTTCAGCGCCGCGGCGCCCGCGCGGCCGTCACCCACTGGTGGTTGCGGGCCCTGACGCGCTGGGGATCGTAGCCCCGCCCGCCTCGCACAACAGGAGTCATGGATGGCCGTCACCGCTCGAATCAGCACCAGCTACCGCGTCCGCCTCGGCGCCATCGCGCTGCTCGCGTTCGTCTTCTGCCTCGTGCCCTCGCGGGTCACAGGCTTCCTCTACGACGGCATGATCCGCTACCCCGAGCGCCAGCAGATCTACCTCGAGTGGGAGCAGCTCCGGGAGGAAAGGGACGACTGGCGTCAGGAGTGGCAGCGCCGCATGGCCGAGCACGGCTACCCCGAGCGCCCCACCCAATACACCGACACCGACATCGCCGTCCAGTACCTCATCGCCGCCATCCTCGGGGTCGTCGGCCTCGTGTTCCTCTTCGGATTTGTACGCACCTTCGGGCGATGGGTCGCCATCGACGACGACGCCCTGACCGCCAACGGCGGCCACCGCGCCACCTTCGACCGCATCGAGTCCGTCGACGCCGATCGCTGGGACACCAAGGGCATCGCCATCGTCCACTACCGCGACGATGCCGACCAGCTCAAGCGCATCACCCTCGACGACTGGAAGTTCGAACGCGAGCCCACCCAGGCCATCTACCAGCAGCTCCGGCAAAAGCTCGCCCAACGCGACGGCCAAGGCGGTCCCGACGAACAAGACGACGAGACGTCCGCCGCTGTCGACAGCCAGGGCGAGACACCTCGCGAGAGCTGATCGATTCCCCGCGGGTGCCACTGACAAGGCCGCTTCGGCCTTGTCAGTTCGCGACGTGCCGCGGGTCCGTCGCGCCGGTTCGCACTGAACGCCGTGAACTCTGGCTGTAGGGTGGGTAGAGCGAAGCGAAACCCACCACGCTGGCCATGGATTTCCGCCGCAACCGGTGGGTTTCGCTGCGCTCTACCCACCCTACATCGGCGCCGCCACGCGAAAGTTCACGGCGTCGAGTGGCGCCTCAGCCGCTACGAATGGGTTGAAGTGAGGAATCATCCGGACTCGCCTTACCGGCGTTCGCCGGTGCCGCGCCCATCGCTCTGCTGGCCCCCTACAACCGCCGCAGCGCCGAGTGGTGGATCAACCAGTACACCGCGACCACCAGGATCCCGCCCGCCAGCGTCGCCAGCGACCAGACGATCGGCGGGACGATCAGCGTTCCGTCCGCCTCGTCCTCCAGCCGCGCCGCGTCCCGCGCCACGCCCGCCGCGAACGCGATATGCACGATCAGCACGACCAGCCCGTACATCATCCCCAGCACCAGCAGCGACCAGAGCAGCGGATTCGCCATGGCCAAAGTATAGAAAATCCAACCCCCAAGCTCACCCGCCACCAGCCCCGCCAATGGCCAGCCCTCCAACGCCTTGCTACCATCGCCGGCCATGAAAACCAGCGTGGCCTGGCTCAACGACTACCTCGACCGGCCCTGCGACGCCGACGAAGCCGAGCAGCGTCTCACCGCCGTCGGCTTCCCCAGCGACGGCCGCGATGACCTCACCCTCGCCGGCGGCGCGGCCGACACCGTCCTGGACATCGAGATCACCAGCAACCGCGGTGATTGCCTCAGCCACGTCGGCCTGGCACGCGAGCTCGCCGCCGCCACCGGCCGGGCCCTCGCCACGCCCGCGCTCGAGCCCGCCGACGCCGCCGGCCCCGAGGCCGCGTCGCTCACCAGCGTCGCGAACCAGCCGCACGACCTGTGCCCGCTCTACACCGCCCGCGTCCTCCGCGGCGTCACGGTCGGGCCCAGCCCCGACTGGCTCGTTCGCCGGCTCGAAGCCGTCGGCCTGCGCAGCGTCAACAACGTCGTCGACGTGACCAACTACGTCCTGTTCGAGCTCGGCCAGCCGCTGCACGCCTTCGACCTGGCCAAGCTCGCCGAGCGCCGCATTGTCGTGCGCACCGCCCGCGCCGGCGAGCGCTTCGTCGCCATCGACGGCACGCGCCACGAGCTCAACGAGGACATGCTCGTCATCGCCGACGCCGCGCGCCCCGTCGCCGTCGCCGGCGTCATGGGTGGGATCGACACCGAGGTCGGGCCCGACACGCGCGACATCCTGCTCGAGTCGGCCATCTTCGACCCCCTGTCCGTGCGCTCGACCAGCCGGGCGCTCAAGCTCGCCAGCGACTCGAGCTTTCGCTTCGAGCGCGGCGTCGATCCGCTGGGCGTCGACCGCGCCAGCCGCCGCGCCGCCCGGCTGATCCTCGAGACCGCCGGCGGCGAGCTGGCCCGCGGCGTCGTCCGTGCCGGGCAGGACGACCCCGCCCCGCTCGAGGTGAGCCTGCGCCCCGCGCGCACCAACGCCCTGCTGGGCGTGGATCTGGCCGCCGAGCAGCAGGCGGCGTATCTGGAGCGCCTGGGCCTGTTGCCGCGCGTCGCCGGCGGGACGATCGCCTGCACCGTGCCCAGCCATCGGCTGGACCTGAAGCGCGAGGTGGACCTGGTCGAGGAGGTGGCGCGGCTGCACGGCCTGGACCAGGTGCCGACGCGCGACAAGATCGAGATCGAGGCCCGCCCCATGCAGCCGGCCGTCGCCGCCCGCCAGATGCTCGGGCGCGTGCTTGCGGCCCACGGCTACCACGAGACGATCACCTTCAGCTTCGTGCGCATCAAGCACGGCGGGGCGTTTCTCGACGAGGCCAGCGAGCCGGTGATGGTCGACGACGAACGCCGCAAGGCCGAGCCGATGCTCCGCCCCTCGCTGCTGCCGAGCCTGCTGGCCTGCCGCAAGGCCAACCAGGACCGTGGCAACACCAACCTGCGCCTCTATGAAGCCGCCGCCACCTGGCGTCGCCACGGCGGTCGCTTCCTCGAGCAGCAGCGGTTGGCGCTGCTGGCGGACGTCCCGGCCGGGGGCGACGCCCAGCACGCCCTGCGCGAGCTGCGCGGCAGCGTCGAGGAGCTCATCGAGCAGCTCGGCGGGCCCGACACGGCCAGCCGGCTTCACATCGACCCGGCCGAGATGCCCAACTTCGCCGCCGCCGGCCAGGTGCGGCTCGGCGAGCAGGTGCTGGGCGTGCTCGGCGTGCTCGCGCCCGACACGCGCGAGCTCTTCGACCTCAAGGCCGAACTCGTCGCCGCCGAGCTGGAGCTTGATGCGCTGATCGGGCTGTATCCGCCGGCGCGTCAGGCCGCGCAGCAGCCGCGTTACCCGGCGATCGAGCGTGACCTTTCGATCGTGGTGGACGAGTCGGTGCGTTGGCGCCAGATCGAGCAGGCGGTGCGCGACACGCGGCCGGCGATGCTCGAGGCGGTGCGGTTTCTCGACACTTACCGCGGCAAGCCGATCGAGCCCGGCCGCAAGAGCGTCAGCTTCCGCATGGTCTTCCGCGACCCCGAGCGCACGCTGCGCCACGAGCAGGTCGATCCGCAGGTCAGCGCGGTGGTCGAGGCCCTGGGCAAGGCCGAGCACATCGAGGCGGAGCTGCGCGGCGGGGCTTAGCCGGGGCGGAAAGGTAGGGTGGGTAGAGCGAAGCGAAACCCATCACGATGCTCGTAGATCCAAGGCAAGACTGGTGGGTTTCGCTTCGCTCTACCCACCCTACATCAGTCGTTCACGGCGTCGGGTGCCACCGACAAGGCCGTCCGCGGCCTTGTCAGTGCCTGGCGCGACGCGCGACGCGCGGCGTCGATGCGGCGAGGCGGGTCATCGCCATTGGGCGACGCACGCCGATGCCCCGGGACCGCCGGCCCCGGCTTCACGTCGCGTCGTCGCCGTGGTAGACGCGCCGCATCAGCCACAGGCCGAACTCGAACAACAGCCACATCGGCGCCGCGAGCATGATCATGCTGATCGGCTCGGCGGGGGTGAAGACCGCCGCCAGCGCGAAGCAGCCGAAGATGCAATGCTTGCGGTAGCGCGCCAGCGCGGCCGGGTCGACCACACCCGTCGA
>SLDI01000190.1:0-7818 GCA_007125385.1 Phycisphaeraceae bacterium
AATGTTGTAGCTGACCACCCGCACCATCGACGCGTCCGCGCTCGCCATGACAGCAACCCTTGCGTTGACCCGGCAAACCTCAGCCCCCATCCTACTCCCGATCCAGCCGCCCCGCCGCCCCCCGCCGACCCCCGCCGACCCCCGCCAACAGGCCCGCCCAACTGTGGAATCACGCCCCCGCGGCGTGTTACACTGTGGGGCGCCATGCAGTTGATCGTCAACGGTGAAAATCGGGACGTGACGGCCGAGAGCGTCACCGAACTGCTGGCGGAGCTGGGCCTGGCGGGCCAGCCCGTGGCCGTCGAGCTCAACCAGGAGCTCGTGCCCAGAAAGGCCCACGCCACCACCCGCCTCAGCGACGGCGACCGGCTGGAGCTGGTCACGCTCGTTGGTGGCGGCTGACGCAACGCGAATCGAGTCCGATATGAGCACTGCCCCCCCCGACACCCCCGCGAATCCGCCGGCCGACGCCGTCGACGCGCCGCTGAAGCTCGGGCACCTCAGCCTGCGCTCGCGCCTGATCGTCGGCACGGGCAAGTACGCCGATTACGAGACCATGCAGCAGGCCCTCGACGCCTCGGGCGCGGAGGTCATCACCGTCGCCGTCCGCCGCGAGCGCCTGCTCGACGACCGCGGCCGATCGCTGCTCGAGTTCATCGACACCGACCTCTACACGATCCTGCCCAACACCGCCGGCTGCTTCACCGCCGACGACGCCGTGCGCGTCGCCCGCCTCGGCCGCGAGCTGCTCGACCAACTCGGCAACGCGGGCAAGGAGTGGGTCAAGCTCGAGGTGCTCGGCGACAAGAAGACCCTGCTGCCCGACCCCTCCGGCACGCTCGACGCCTGCCGCGAACTCGTCGCCGACGGCTTCAAGGTCCTCTGCTACACCAGCGACGATCCCATCATGGCCGGCCGGATCAAGGACGCCGGCGCCACCAGCGTCATGCCCGCCGGCTCACCCATCGGTTCGGGCCAGGGCATCCTCAACCCGCTGAACATCCTGCTCATCCTCGAGCGCCTCAAGGAAGCCGACGCCGACTACCCCGTCATCGTCGACGCCGGCGTCGGCACCGCCAGCGACGTGACCCTGGCCATGGAGCTGGGCGCCGACGGCGTGCTGCTGAACACCGGCATCGCCCACGCGTCCAAGCCGGTGACCATGGCCCACGCCATGCGCCACGCGCTGGACGCGGGCCGGCTGGCGTACCTCGCCGGGCGGATTCCGAAGAAACGTTACGCCACCGCGTCGAGCCCCTGGGAAGGCGTGATGAGCTACATTCCCGGCGAGTAGCGGGGCCGGTCGTGGGGTGGGCAGAGCGAAGCGAAACCCACCACGAACTTCGCCAACAGAGGCCACGCCCGTGGGTTTCGCGTCGCTCTACCCCCCCCGGAACAACGACGCAACGAAAGCAGCCGCCATGAGCACACACGAATCGGGCATCGAGCCGCGTCGCGAACGCGCGATGGACGTCAAGACGATCGTCAAGCTCGTGATCGTCGGCATCGCCGCGCTGCTGCTGCTGATCGTCATCATCCAGAACACGGAGACGGTCCACACCAAGATATTCTGGATGGAACTCCCCATGCCGCGCATCGTCCTGCTGTTCGTGACGATGGCGATCGGCTTCGCCCTGGGCATGACGGCCGCCTTGACCTGGTTCGCCCCGCGCCGGCGGGATTAGGCGGCGCCATAAAGCCGCGACCGGTGGTCGCGGGGCATCGGCGGCGGCGGTTCGAATGTCAGCGATGTACCTCGGTACGGTGACGTTACTGGCCGCAGGATGACGAAGGGGCGGCGCGTCCGGATGTAGGGTGGGTAGAGCGAAGCGAAACCCACCACGGATTACGGTGATCCTCGACCGTGCATGGTGGATTTCGCTTCGCTCTATCCACCCTACATCGATGCCGCCATCGCGCTTTATCGACCCGGAGATCAGTAAATGCAGTGGCCGGGCGCCGTGGTGACCGGGCGGGGTTGGTGGTTGATGGGAATCGCCACCGCTGCCCCGCGACCACCGGTCGCGGCTTTATAGGCGATGTTTATGAGCAACACCATTGAAACAGACCGCGTCGTGCAGGCAATGTTGGCCCTGCTGCGCGAGGGGTACGAGGGCGGCGAGACGAGCTGGTTCATCAGCCACAACGTGCCCGACGCATCGATCCTGGCCTGCCTCGAAAATCTCACCGCCGACCAGGCCTCCGCCGCCCCGCCCCACGGCGGCCGCACCATCGCCGCCCACGCCGAGCACCTGCGCTGGGCGCTCGCCTTCGCCAACACCTTCTTCCGTGGCGAGCAGCCCGACTTCGACTGGAGCAAGAGCTGGACCGTCGCCCGCGTCGACGACCAGCAGTGGCGCTCCCTGCTCGCCGAGCTGCGACGCGAGTACGAAACCCTCGCCCACGCCATCGAGCAGCGCGCCGACTGGTCCGACGACGCCATGCTGCGCGGCACCATGGCGCAGGTGGCCCACTCGGCCTACCACCTCGGCGCCATCCGCCAGCTCATGCGCTGGGTGAAATAGCAGCCCACCGAGGCACTGGCGGGCAAGCCGCCAGTGGCACCCGCCAACAACATCCCGGAACCGCCACATGACCGTTTCCGACGACGCCCGGCTCCTGCTCAACGACGCCGACCGCGCCTGGTGGCTCGACATGGAGCGCCGGGTCATCGATTCGCTCGTCGACCTCGCCCCGCTGGGCTTCGTGCTCGCCTCCGTGCCGCATGAGCGCGGCTGGACCGATGACCCGACCATGCGCCTGCGCCCCGGCGTCGCCGCCGCCCTCGTCCAGGCCCGCGACGCCCTGCCGGCCGGGCACAACTTCAAGATCCTCGATGCCCATCGGCCGTGGGAGATGCAGCAGCGCTACGCCCAGCGGTCGCTCGCCCGCATCCGCGCCGCGTACCCGGACTGGAGCGAGGACCAGGTGCAGGCCCACCTGTGGCGCATGGCTCCGCCGGCACGCGTCGTGCCCCGGCTGAACTCGCATCGCTACGGCGGAGCGGTGGACGTGGCCGTGCTCGACTCCCACGGCAACGAGCTGGACATGGGCGTGCCCGCCGGCTACGTCGCCGGCCCCGAAGCCGACCTGCTGCACTACGAGCTCAACGAGCCGACGAGCGCCGCCGAGCGGACTTGGCGCGAGAACCGACGCACGCTCATCCGCGCGATGCACGCCGCCGCCTTCCACCCCTACCTCGCCGAGTGGTGGCACTGGAGCTACCTGCGCGACGTCGAGGCCCCCGCCACGCCCGCCTCCGACGCATCCTGACCGCCCGCGGCGCGCCCCGGCTCGTAGCGCCCCGGGCTGATCACCCCGTCCGGATCCAGCGATGCCTTCAACTGCGCCACCACGTCCCAGTACGACCAGCCCGAGCGGCGCGACAGCTTGGCGTAGCCCATCGGCCCACACCGGTAGGGGGGGTACCCCGCGTCGATCAGCCGCGTCGTCAGCTCGTCGTAGCACGCCCCTGCCCGCGCCGCCTCGTCCGCCTCACGACGATCGAAGTACAGGTTCGACACGCAGATCATCGCCCGCTCGTTGATCATCGTGTACGTCAGAAACGCCTCGAACCCGTGCGCCGCGTACACCGGCTCCATGATCGAGCGCACCTGCTCGGCCGCCGCCCCCGTCATCGGCAGCACCGGCGAGGCCCACATCAGCCCCGCGTGCCGCGCCAGCGGGTCCGTCGCCGCCTCACGCCGCCGGGCATCACGCACGCGCCACAGCACCCCGCCCAGCGCCTCGCTGTCCGGCTCACCCTTGAGCAGCGCATAGACGCTCCGCAGCCCCGCAAGCTGCTCGCGGAAGCTCTGGCCCACGCCCAGCCGCGCCATCACCCGCGCCGCGCTGTCGAGCCAGCGCAGGCGGGAGTCGTTCAAGATTATCACCCGCGTCCCGCGCAGCGCACGTTTGACCAACCGCGTCGTCGCCGCCACCACCTCGCGCGGCCCCGTGATCGCCCCGCAGCCCGTCCACCGCGCCACGCCCAGCTCCTGCCGCATCTGCTCGCGCACGTCCTCCGGCAGCGGCGTCTGCCCGCCCGTGCGGTCCCACGGGTAACGCGCCCGCGCCGAGATCAGCCGCAGGTCATTGCCGATGTGCACCGCGCTGCTGATCAGCCCCTGCCGGCGCAGCGGCGCCAACCGATCGACGAAGTGCGCCAGCGCACCAGGGTCATCGCTGCGAAAGAAGAAGGCGTTGCAGGCCTCGGTGGCGGGCATCAGCCACACGCCCAGGCGCGTGACGACGCCGAAGTTTGACTGCGCGAACAGTCCGTCCAGGAACGGCCCGACGCCGTAGCGGTACACGTGCCGGGCCTTGGCGTTGTCGTAGTGGCCGAAGCCCGTGCGCAGCACACGCCCGTCGCCGAGAACCACCTCCATCGAGCACGCGGTCAGGAAGTGGTCGCCGTAGCGCGTGTGCCCGAATCCGCGGTCCAGCGTGTTGCCCACGAAGCTGGCGTCGGGCCCGGCGCCCGTGGCGTCGATCACATACGGCAGGCCGCGGTCCTTGAGGTATCCGTGCAACTGCCCCTGGCTCACCCCCGGCTCGATGACCGCGTAGCCCAGCTCCTCGTTGACCTCGAGTATGCGGTCCATCGCGCTCAGGTCGAGCACCGCCTGGCCCGCCGCCGGCGGCGCCGCGTCCCCGTACCCCCAGTTGCATCCACGCGAGATCGGGTGCAGCTTCAGCCCCACCTGCCGCGCAATCTGCACCGCCGCCTGCACGTGCTCCGTGCAGCGCGGCCGAATCACCGCCACCGGCACCCGAGCCTCCCCGTCCGGCCCCGAGCTGCGACCGAAGCGCTGACGCGTCGGCTCATCCACGTGCACCGCCAGGCCCACCGCGCCCAGGTGACGCAGGGCGGCGAAGACCGGCTCCCTTGTGCTGTTGTCCTCCACGGCGCGCATGTTCACTCCTCGCATCAGCCCCCCCTCCGTGAATCGGCGGTTCACCGGCGGCAGAACAGGCAAAGGCGTTATGACCCGGCCGACTGCCTCCGATTGTGCCGGTTGCACCGTCGCCAGCGGCCGGGCCGACGGGCAATCGCCCTCCGCCTGGCCGACCTTTGTGGATCACTCGCGACATTCAGCCGAAACCTCTCGATGGTCGCATGGCGGGGCGGCCATGGGAGTCGCTGGCAATGGTTGCATCCAAGTCGTTCACCGCCCCGCCGGGGCCGGACACCGAGCCCGGCGCAGGCTCGGGTACGGGGCTGAGCTACACCGTCGCCGACAGCCTCGACGACGTCGAAGCCGCGTGGCGACTCGTCTACCGCGCCTACCTGCGCACCGGGCTCATCGCCCCCAACCCCACCTCCATCCACACCCAGCCCCTGGTCGTCGGACCCCACACCATGGTCGTGATCGGCCGCATCGGCCCCGTCGCCGTCTCCACGCTCAGCGCCTACCTCGACAGCGAGCGCGGCCTGCCGCTGGACAGCGCCTATGGCGAGCAACTCGCCGACCGCCGCAGCGCCGGACGCCGGCTCGCCGAGGCCGGCCTCTTCGCCGACCGCCGCGCCAAGCTCACCCGCTCCGCCGACAGCCTCTTCGAGCTCATGCGCTACGTCGTCTTCTTCTCCATGCACGGCGGCGCCGACGACCTGATGATCGGCGTGCATCCGCGCCACGCCCCGTTCTACAGTCGCTTCCTCGGCTTCGAGGTCTGCGGCGAAGAGAAGCGCTACAGCATCGTCAACGACAACCCCGTCGTGCTCATGAAAATGGACCTGGCCGCTCGCTTCTCCGAGACCCCGCGCCGGCGCGGCATCGCCTTCTTCGAGCAGCACGCGCTCGGGCCCGACGCCTTCGCCCAACGCTACCGCTTCCCCGGCGATGAGCTCGAGGCGTCGGACATCGGCGAGTTTCTGCGGCTGAAGCGCTGAGCGGGACAAGAACCGGAGGCATTGATGGTTGCTGCATGGACGGTCGGGCGGATTCTCATTGCCGAAGCCTTGCATCGCCGCGCCCAGCCCCGCCTGCCCGGGACGGTGCGGGCGCCGCTCGGCCAGGCCATGACCCCGGGCCAGGTGCTGCACGTCGCCCAGGCCGGCTCGCTCATCCAGCCCGGTGATCGCGTGCTGGAGCTCGGCTGCGGCTGCGGCGCCCCGCTGATCGCGCTGGCGCAGGTCCACCCCGACGCGAGCTTCGTCGGCGTCGACGCCCAGCCCGAGGCCCTCGACGCCGCCCGTCACGCGGCCCGGGCCGCCGGCGTGAGCAACATCCGCTGGTTTCTGGCGGAGATCAGCGCGCTCGACCGCTTCGCCGACGACGCCTTCGATGTCATCGCCTCCAGCTTCGCCCTGCACCGGCTGTCGGCGACGCGCGACCTCCGCCGCGCGATGGTGCACGGGCGCCGCATGCTGTCCCGCGGCGGGCGGATCTACCTCGCCGACTTCCTCCGCCCGCGCGCCGCCGGGTCGATCCAGGCCCTGGCCCGCCTCAGCCCCTCCATGCTCGCCCACGACGGCCCCGACCTCCTCCGTGCCGCGTTCACCGCCGACCAACTGCACCACGTCACCGACGCCACCGGCCTGCTCGACCGCGCCCACGCCCGCCAGTATGTCGCCAGGCCACTGCCGCTGGTGCAGGTCATCCAGAGCGCCCCGCCCGGCGAGCCCACCCCCGAGCTCGCCCGCACCCTCGCCGAGCTCTGCCAACGCCTCACCGACCCGCAGCGCCGGGAGCTCGACACCCTCGTGCGCCTGCTCCAGCGCGGCGGCCTCGACACCCTTCTCGCCCAAGCCATCTGAGGCGGCAAGCCGTCCCAAGCCCTGTCCGCGATCCCCTGGCCCCTGCCTCACTTGTGCCGGAGGTGCACAAACAGCCGGCCGAAGTTGCGGCTGTCCTTCTCCAGGCGGTGGTAGCGCTGCTTCACGTCCTTGCGCTCCAGAAATCGCAGCACACGCTTCTTGAGCTGCCCGCTGCCCTTGCCGGGAATGATCTCGATCAACGGGATCTTGCGATCCTCCGCCTCGTCCAGCACGCGGGCCAACGCCGCGTCGATCGACCGCGAGTCGTTGTAGACATCGTGCAGATCAAGCTTGAGCTTGGCCATGTCCGACGAATGTTACACGCGGCCTGCCGCTTCGCGAAGCTCTCCGCCCCACCCGCCACTTGGTGCCCACCGCCCCATGCCCAAGCCCCGCCGGGACATCATCGACATCACCGGCCTGCGTCCACCCCGGGCCCAGGCCGACGCCGGCCTGCGCGGCCGGCCGTGGATCGCCGTGCGGTGGGAGTGCTGCTCGGCCTACAGCCGCATCTACCGCAACGCCCGCGGCACCGCCTACGAGGGCCGCTGCCCCCGATGCCTGCGCCCCGTGCAGGTGCGCATCGCCCCCGGGGGGACCGATCACCGCTTTTTCACCGCCTGCTGAGCGGATGGGTGAAACCACCGCCGGGCGAGGCGACACATCGCGTCGGGGGCCGGGCCACCGCCCCGGGGATCGGCGGCCCGGGCATGGACAAATGGAATCCGATACACCGCAACGACCCGCGTCCTGGCCTTGATCTTGCTCACATCCGGGGTTAGGAGGCTGTCAAGAGCCGGCCCGGAAACGCCGATCCTCCAGATCAGTGGGCGCGGTTGTGTCCCGGCCGGAATCGCGGTAAAGTCAGAGGCATACTTTATTCGTTATCCGGGAACAAGTTGGTGTGCAGAAAAGAGGCGACCCGTCGCAGATCCCGCGTCAGCGGCCTCGAGGGTGGGTGCGCCAGCCGACCCTATGAGTGAACTCCACGAGATCGCGGGCTACGAAATCGTTGCCACCCTCGGTCACGGGGCGCGGAGCACGATTTACCACGTGCG
>SLDI01000646.1:0-7803 GCA_007125385.1 Phycisphaeraceae bacterium
CACCGTCGCGCGCCGCGGGCGACCGGCGTTGCGCTCGGCCTCGCCCTGCCCGCCGACGCCGAACTGGAACACCGCCTCCAGCACGTCCGCGGTGAACGCAGCGTCGTCCTGCTCCGCCACGACGCGCACATCGTCCTCGAAGCGGGCCCGGTACCACGTGCCCGCCTCATCGTCCTCCGTCTCGCCGGCGATCAGCACCGCCGGCGCACCGGCGCTGGCCAGCCGCCCGGGCGGAAAGGCGGTCCGGCGCTCGCTCCGCACCCCAGCCTCGGCACGTGCGATTGACGGGTCCGCCGCGGCCTCGTGCCGCACCAATCCCGGCCCGTCATCGGCGCCGAGCTGGCGCAGATGCAGCGACTCGCCGCGCTCGACCACCAGCCGCTGAAGCTGGCGGCGCAGCGGGTTGTACGTCAGGCTCAGGTGCTCGCCGGCGAACGCCAGGCGCGGGCCGCGCAGCGTCACCGGGCCCCGGCTCTCGAGCTGGCCCAGCTCGATGTCGAAGTCCGCCACGTCCACGTGCGCCCGCAACTGCACGTGCCGCGTGCTCGTCAGGTCCACCCGCTGGCCATCCTCGGCCTCGAAGACCGTCACCACCACGTCGCGGTCGAACCGGCCCCGCCGCGGCTCGTTGTCCACCATCTGCAAGCGGCAGAACGCCGCCCGCACCTCGATCACCCGGCTGGGGCCGAAGAACAACTGCACGATCGGCGCGTCGACGTCGATCATCTCGTCGTCCGCCGGCCGCACACGCTCGTAGAACAGCAGCGTCTCGCGCCCCTCGCCGCGCATGCGGTAGTGCCCGTGCTGAAGATCCTCGATCAGCGGCCGATCACGCCGGTGCTCGCCGATCGCCCGCTCCGGGTCGAAATGCTCGGCGACGTCCGGCCGCTCGCTGGGCGTGTGCTGCTCGGCCAGCCGATCCCGCCGGCGCTCCTCATCGCCGCCGCCGCCCACGATCAACGTCACCGCCAGCAGCGCAAGCGCCACGGCGATGGCGGCGATCGTCAGCAGGCGGGCGTGGGGCATAGGCTCAGTTTAGGCGGCATCCGAGCACCATGTCCGGAGGGGCGCATGCCCTGTTTGCGAAGCGGCCAGGTGGCACCCGGTCGAACCCCCTGCCTCCCGGAGGGGGCAGGGGCAGGGCGCTCCCTGCCGCGGTGGACTCACGCCACGTCATGCACGCAACACGATCGTGCACACCCTCCCCCAACCCCTCCCGGAGAGAGGGGGGCCGGAACGGCCACGTCCACCGGCTATCATGTTGCCCACCATGATCGAGAAAATCTTCAAAGCCTACGACATTCGGGCCGTGTACCGCGACCCCCTCGACGAGCAGATGGCGTGGAAGGTCGGCTACGCGGTGGGCACGTATCTCAAGCCCAAGAAGCGCGACGACGCGGGCACCATCCTCGTCAGCCGCGACATGCGCCCCAGCTCACCCAGCCTCTGCGAGGCGCTCGCCAACGGCATCCGCGCCGCCGGGCCCGACGTCATCGACTTGGGAATGGCCGACACGTCCATGATGTACTTCGCCATCAACCATCTCGATGCCATCGGCGGCGTGCAGACCACCGCCAGCCACAACCCGATCCACTACAACGGCTTCAAGATCTCCGGCGAACGCGCCCGCCCCATCGGCTCGGCCACCGGCCTGCGCGAGATCCAGGACATCGCCGCCGGCCTCGACGCGACCGACATGCCCCCCGTCGGCCGTTACGAGCAACGCGACATCTGGGACGCCTACCGCAAGCACATCCTCAGCTTCCTCGCTCCCCTGCCGCGACCCGTCCGCCTCGTCGTCGACGCCTCCAACGGCATGGCCGGCGAGCTCGTGCCACGCGTCTTCCAGGGCGTCGAGAACCTCGAGATCATCCCGCTGAACTTCGAGATCACCGGCAGCTTCGTCCACGAGCCCAACCCCCTCGTGCCGGAAAACATGGTCCCCACGCAAGAGGCCGTGCGCGAGCACCACGCGGACCTCGGCGCCTGCTTCGACGGTGACGCCGACCGCTGCATGATCGTCGACGAGCAGGGCGTGACCGTCGGCTGCGACCACCTGACCGCCCTGCTCGCCGGCCACTTCGTCGAGATCGACCAGACCAACCCGGCGACGCACGGCCAGCCGACGATCGTCTTCGACCTGCGCTCGAGCAAGGTCGTGTCCGAGACGATCGAGGCCCTGGGCGCCCGGCCCATGCGCTGCCGCGTCGGCCACGTGTTCATGAAAGCCGCCCTCCACGACGCCAAGGCGGTGTTCGGCGGCGAGCTGTCCGGCCACTTCTACTTCCGCGACAACCACTTCGCCGACTCCGGCGCCATCGCCCTGGCCTCCATCCTCAGCGTGCTCGGCCAGCAGGACCGGACACTGGGCCAGCTCATCGCCCCCCTGCGCAAATACCCGCAGTCCGGCGAGATCAACTTCGAGGTCCAGGACAAGGCCGCCGTCATGCAGGCGCTCAAGGACCGCTACGGCTCGCGCGCCCAGGTCGACGAGCTCGACGGCGTGACCATCGACGCCTTCGAAAGCGAAGGCTGGTGGTTCAACGTCCGCCCGAGCAACACCGAGCCGCTGCTGCGCCTGAACGCCGAGGCCCGCGACCAGGCCAGCCTTGACGCGCTCATGAACGAGCTCACGCCGCAGCTCGGCGCCCCGGCCGCAGGGCACTGAGCGATCGCCAGAACAACCGATGCGCACCGCCGCACACTGGTAATGGCCGTTGGGGTGCCACTCAACGCCATGATCGGTGTGCATCGGTGGTTCCTTCCCCGTCCCGCATTGGCTGGCTGTGCCTGCCGCGTGTATCATCGGCCATCGTCGCACGCTGTCCATGAGGCCGCGCATGTCCGAGGCCAACGCCATCACCCGCATCGGGCCCGACCCGCAGTACCCCTGGTACTGGCGCTGGCGCGAGCGCCCCGCGCTGCTCGTCGGCGGCAGCGGCGAGGACAACCTGTTCAACCATCCCGTGCTCGAAGGCGAAACCCTCGAAGCCCACCTCGACCGCCTCGTCGACGCCGGCGGCAACTACGTCCGCAACACCATGAGCGACCGCGACGAGGGCAACGTCTACGCCTTCGCCCGCGACGGCGACCGCTACGACCTGCGCCGGGCCAACGACGCCTACTTCCAGCGCCTCGAGACCTTCCTCCAGCTTGCCTTCGACCGCGACATCATCGTCCAGATCGAGCTCTGGGACATGTGGGACCTGACGCTCGAGCCCTGGTCGCGCCACCCGTTCAACCCGCGCAACAACGCCACCTACTCGGCCGCGGACACCGCCCTGCCCGAGGTCGTCGACTTCGAGCCGGCCGCGCACCCGACCTCGCATGGCTTCTTCCACAGCGTGCCCGAGCTCGAGGACAACCAGCCGCTGCTCGAGATCCAGCAGGCCCATATCGACCGCGTGCTCGATGTCGCCCTGCCCTTCGGCAACGTGCTCTACTGCATCAACAACGAGTCGGGCGAGCCCGCCGCCTGGTCGCGCCACTGGGCGATGCGCCTCCGCCAGCGCGCCGCCGAGCGCAACCTCAGCGTGCACGTCACCGACATGCGCCGCAACAACGACATCATGCACGAGACGCACCGCACGGTCTACGACGACGTCGAGGCGTACAGCTTCGTCGACGTCTCGCAGAACACCGGCTACCCGATCACCGACCGCGGGTTGCAATACCGCCGGCTGCTGGAGGTGCGGCAACACCTGGCCGACCGGCCCCGGCCGGTCAACTGCGTCAAGATCTACAGCGATCACTTCGGCGGCGGGTCCAAGCTCATGCGCAACCTCTTCGCCGGGCTCGCCGCGTCGCGCTTCCACCGCCCGCCGCGCGGCCTCGGGCTCAACGACGAAGCCATGCAGATCATCCGATCCGTGCGCAAGTTCACCGACGCCCTGGACTGGTTCCGCTGCGAGCCCCGGCCTGACCTGCTCAGCCACGGCGAGCGGGTCTACCTCATGGCCGAGCCGCCCCGCCAATACGCCCTGGGCTTCGACGGCCCGGGCCACGTCGAGCTGGACCTGCGCGACCTGCCCGGGCCCGCGGAGCTGCGCTGGATGAACCTGCACAAGGGCAAATGGGTCCGCCCCCAGCCGCTCGAGCCCGGCGTCCAGCGCATCGAGACGCCCGGCGACGCCATCTGGCTGGCGATGCTGCGCGCGTGAGCGGCTCAAATAGCCACAGATGCACACAGATAAACACGGATAAGAGGAAGACAGGAAGCGGGAGAAGACAACCCTTCAACCCCTCCTTCCCGGTTTCATGGCTGGCTTATTCGCCTTTATCCGTGTTCATCTGTGTTCATCTGTGGCTATTTCCCCTTCACAGCCGCTCGATGATCGCCTCGGCGAAGCCGGCGGTGCCCAGCTCGCCGCCGATGTCGCGGGTCTTCCGCCCGTCGGCCAGCGCGCGGTCGTAGGCGTTGCGGATGCGCCGCGCCGCGGCCTTGCACGCCTCGTCGCCCCGGCGCTCGTGGATGTGGTTCAGCAGCATCACGGCGCTCATGATCAGCGCCAGCGGGTTGGCCAGGTCCTGCCCTGCGATGTCCGGCGCCGACCCGTGCACCGCCTCGAACACGGCGCACTCGTCGCCGATGTTCGCCCCCGGCACCACGCCCAGCCCGCCGACGAGCCCCGCGGCCAGATCCGACACCACGTCGCCGTAGAAGTTCTCCATCAGCAGCATGTCGAACGTCTCCGGCGCCTGCACCAGCCGCATGCACCCGGCGTCGATGATCATCGCGTCGTAGGTGATGTCGGTGTACGCCTCGTCGTGCACGCGCTGCACGCAGTCGAGGAATCGGCCGTCGGCCAGCTTCATGATGTTGGCCTTGTGGAACACCGTCACGCGCTTGCGCCCGCGCCGCCGGGCGTACTCGAACGCCTGCCGGGCGATGCGCGTCGACGCCTTCTCCGTCGTGATCTTCAGCGTCGTGATCAGCCCGGGGACGATCTCGTTCTCCACCCCGCTGTACAGCCCCTCGGTGTTCTCGCGCACGATGACCAGGTCCACGTTCTCGAAGCGCGTGGGCACACCCGGCAGCGATCGCACCGGCCGAAACGCCGCGTAGAGCGTCAACTGCTGGCGAAGCTGCACGTTCACCGACGTAAAGCCCTTGCCCACCGGCGTCGTGCACGGGCCCTTCAGCGCCAGCCGATGCTCGCGGATCGCCTCGAGCGTGTCGCCCGGCAGCACGTCCTGGCCGGCCTCAAGCGCCGCCAGGCCCGCGTAATGCTCGCGGAATTGCAGCGGCGCCGCCGCGGCGTCGAGCACCCGCCGCGTCGCCGCGGTGACCTCCGGCCCGATCCCGTCGCCGGGAATCAGCACGATCGTGTGGGGGGAACTCATGGAAAGGAGTATAGGAGCGCGCGGTGCGCGCCGCGCCCGGGTCGTGCGCACGAGCGCGGCAGAGATCCCGCCCTTCGCTCGCGGACTCGCTCAGGACGGGCGTTAACCGAACGTGCCCGATCAGTGGACCGGCGCCGCATCGACTAACGCCCGTCCTGAGCGCAGCGAAGGGCGGGATTTCCGGCGCCCCCCGCACACCACCACCACCTTACCCCGCACGCGCCGCCTGCGCCGCGCGCTCGGCCCGCGCCGTGCGCTTCTCCTCCTTCCACGGGAACCGCACCTTGCGCTCGCGCGGCCGCGGCGGCAGGCCCGCGTCGAGGATCAGCGCCCGCCGCGGGATCGACGACCGATTCGGCGGCGTGTAGTGCAGCGTGTAGGCGTCGTGCAGCGTCGCCCCGCCGGCGGGCAGCGGGCACGCCACCGTCGGCTCCGTGTAGCGCATGTAATCCGCGTGCAGCTCCAGCCCATGCACACGCGGGTCGTCGCCGATGCTGCGGTGCGGCAGCACGTCAAAGCCGTTGGACCCCGGCGCAAAGTGCATGCACCCGTTCTCCGGCGTCGCCTCCTGCAACGGCACCCAGATGCTCAGCTTGTCGTAGAGCATGTCCGGCATCCAGTAGGCCGCGTCCTGGTGCCACGGCGTGGCCGCACCATGCCCGGCAGGCTTGAAGATCGCGTGGGCGAAGTGCGCCTGCGCCTGGTCGCCGAAGATCTGCCGGGCGATCGCCTGGGCGTTGGCCAGCAGCAGCGTGTCGTTGAGCTCCGGCGCGTACTTGGCGGGGTTCAGAATCTGCGGCAGCGTCGCCGCGTCCGGGTCCTCGTCCGGGCCCGCCAGGTCGAACTGGTTGCCCTCCTCGCGCCCGGCCCGCTCGCTGAACAGCCGATCGTACACCTCGCGCAGCGCCGCGACCTCCTCGGCCGTGGTGATCGCGTCGATCGCCACGTACCCCTGCTCACGGAAATGCGCGATCTGCTCGGCGGTCAGCTCGATGCTCGGCTGGGCCATGATGACACTCCTCTGAGTCCATTGAAATAACCGAACCGCGGTGATCTCCACGAGAAACCGCGAAGGAGCGAAGAAATGCGAAGGGGCGAAGGTTCAGGGGATTAAGCCAGGTGAATCTTCCTCGCATCCTTCGCCTGCTTCGCTGCTTCGCGGTTTTCCAGAACCCTCTTCATCGCTGCCACTCGGATCGGGTGCCACTGACAAGCCCGCCGCGGGCTTGTCAGTGCTCGTCCCGACGCATCGTCGCCCTCTACCACACCACGCTCGCCGCGTCGAACACGGGCCCATCGGTGCACGCCAGGCGGTAGCGCCACGGCCGACCGCCGGGGTGAGTCGCCGTCGCCGCCGTCATCGCGTGCGGGTGCTCGTGCTCCTCGATGCGCACGACGCAGCTCTGGCACGTGCCCATCCCGCACGCCATCGCCTGCTCCAGGCAAGCCTGGCAGGGCACGCCGTAGCGCCGCGCCAGCTCGGCCGCGCTGCGCATCATCGGCTCGGGCCCGCAGGTGAAGACCACGCACTGGCGAAGCTGGCCGGCCGGCATCTGCGCCAGCACCCGGGCCAGCCCGTCCGTGATCCGACCCGGCAGGCCCAGGCTCCCGTCGTCCGTCGTCACCACCGTCGGGTAGGACAGGCGGCTGAACTCATCAACACAAAGCGTGGGCAGCGCTTCGGGGTCCGGCCCCTGCGCCTCGTCCAGCGTCACCGCCAGCAGCTCCCGCGTCGTCGCCCCCACCAGCGCCACCGCCTGCCAGCCCTGGTCGTGCAGCGCCTCGGCCAGGTAAAACATCGGCGGCAGGCCCACCCCGCCGCCGACAAGCAGCGCCAGCGACCGGTCCGCCGGCGGATCGAAGCTGTTGCCCAGCGGCCCGATCAGGTCCACCGCATCGCCCACGCGCAGCGACGCCAGCCAGGCCGTGCCCGGCCCGATCACGCGATGGATGATGTCGATCCACGGCCCATCGGCGTCGTCGCCCCGCCGGGCGATCGAGAACGGCCGACGCAGCAGCGGTGCCGGCTCGACCAGCTCCAACTGCCCCGGCCGCGGCAGCGCCGCGCCCTCGTCCCAATCCCACGCCCCGCCCAGCAGCGCCGGCGCGTCGTCGAGCTCCGCCTCCGGTGGCCGACAACCAAGCTGCACGAACTGCCCCGGCCGCGTCGCCGGAAACCGGCCCGGGCCCGTGATGCGCAACCGAAGCTGGTAATGCTCCCGGCAGAGCATGTCGTTGGCGATCATGACCGTGTCGAAGCGGCCGCGCGGCGAAGCGATGTTGGCGTCAAGAGTCAAGGTCGGCCCCTGCTGAACGCGTGCACCTGACAATGGTAGCGGGTGAGCCGGGGGCCACTCAACGCCGTGAACTATTGATGTAGGGTGGGTAGAGCGAAGCGAAACCCACCGGTCTTGCCTTGGATCTACGAGCATCGTGGTGGGTTTCGCTTCGCTCTACCCA
>SLDI01000490.1:0-7793 GCA_007125385.1 Phycisphaeraceae bacterium
GCCGGGCAGTGCTGCAACGTGGCGGTGGTGCTCGATTTCGCCGTGCACATGAACAAGCTGCTGGAGCTTGACGTCGAGAAGCGGTTGGCGCGCGTCCAGCCGGGCATCGTGCTCGACGTCGTGCGCGACGCCGCGGCCGCGCACGGCCTGACGTTCGGCCCGGACCCGTCGACGCACGCCTGGTGCACCGTGGGCGGGATGATCGGCAACAACGCCTGCGGCGTGCACTCGCTCATGGCCGGCCGCACGTCCGACAACGTCCACCACCTGCGCGTCCACCGCTACGACGGGCAGACGCTGGAGCTGGGCAAGCTCAGCGTTGACGCCTTCGCCCAGCGCGCCGGCGGCGAGGGTCCCGAGACGGAGCTGTATCGCGGCCTGGCGGAGCTGCGCGACAGGTACGGCCGGCTCATCGCCGAGCGCTACCCCAAGATCCCGCGCCGGGTCAGCGGCTACAACCTCGACGAGCTGCTGCACGCCGACGGCCCGCACCTGGCGCGCATGATGGTCGGCAGCGAGGGCACCTGCGGCGTCATCACCGAGGCCACGCTCAACCTCGTGCCCAGCCCGCCGCACCGCGCCGTGGCGGTGCTCGGCTACGCCGACGTGTGCGCCGCCGCGGACGACGTGCCGCGCCTCCTGGGGCACGGTCCGATCGGCCTGGAGGGCATGGACGCCTACGTCGTCCAGAACATGCGCGCCAAGGGGCTGGAGCTGGCCGGGCTGACGCTGCTGCCCGCCGGCGGGGCGTGGCTGTTCGTCGAGTTCGGCAGCGACGACGCCGCCGACGCCATCGCCCAGGCGAAGCGTGCCATCGCCGACCGGCCGGACGTCACGGCCCGCCTGCTCGAGGACCGGGCCGCGGCCGCGCCCATCTGGCAGGCACGCGAAGCCGGCCTGGGCGCCAGCGCCCGCCTGGCCGACGGCACCGAGACCTGGGAAGGCTGGGAGGACGCCGCCGTCGCCCCCGAGCGCCTCGGCGACTACCTGCGCGACTTCACCAGGCTCTACCAGCGCTACAGCTATCGCACCGTGCTCTACGGCCACTTCGGGCAGGGGCTCGTGCACACGCGCATGGACTTCGACCTGGCCACCGACGAAGGCATCGCCCGCTACCGCGCCTTCGTCGAGGAGGCGGCCGACCTGGTCGTGCACCACGGCGGGTCGATCTCCGGCGAGCATGGCGACGGCCAGGCTCGCGCCGAGCTGCTGGATCGCATGTTCGGGCCGGAGCTCATTGACGCGTTCGGCCAATTCAAAAAGTTGTGGGACCCGGGCAACCGCATGAACCCGGGCAAGCTGGTCCACCCCAACCGCCTCGATGACAACCTGCACCCGCGCGCTGACCACCCGCTGCCGCAGCTCGAGACAAAGTTCAAGTACCCCGACGACGCCGGCCATTTCGCCCGCGCCACCTCCCGCTGCATCGGCGTGGGCAAATGCCGGCGGACGGAAGGCGGGATCATGTGCCCGAGCTACCGCGCCACGCACGACGAGCGGCACACGACGCGCGGCCGGGCGCACCTGCTGCACGAGATGGCCCACGGCCGCCTGCCCGACGGCTGGCGCAGCGAGGCGGTCAAGGCGTCGCTGGATCTGTGCCTGAGCTGCAAGGGATGCAAGCTGGACTGCCCGGCGGGCGTCGACGTGGCGATGTACAAGGCCGAGTTCTTCTCGCACTACTACCGGGGGCGACGTCGGCCGCGGCAGGCGTACGCCTTCGGCTACATCGACCAATGGGCCCGGCTGGGCAGCCTCGCGCCGCGCCTGGTCAACGGCCTGCTGACGATCCCCGGCGTCGAGTCGCTGGCGCGAGCCATCGCCGGCGTGTCGCAGCAGCGCTCGATGCCGCGCTTCGCCCCCGGCACGTTCCAGCGGCGCGCCAGGCGTGCGCGGGCCACCGGTGGGGCCGACCGGCCGCGCGTCGTCCTCTGGCCGGACACGTTCAACAACCACTTCACGCCGGACACGCTCGATGCGGGGCGGCGCGTGCTCACGGCCGCGGGCTTCGACGTCGTCGTGCCGCAAGGCAAGGTCTGCTGCGGTCGGCCGCTGTATGACTGGGGCATGCTGGATCGGGCGCGGGCACTGTTGGGCCATGCGCTGGACGCGCTGGGCGAGCACATCGACGCCGGCACGCCGCTGGTGGCGCTGGAGCCGAGCTGCCTGGCGGTGTTCCGCGACGAGCTGATCAACCTCATGCCCGACAACGAGCGGGCGGTCAAGCTCGCCCAGCGCTCGTTCACGCTCGCCGAGTTCCTGACGACGCGCGCCGAGGGCTACCAGCCGCCGCGCATGACGGGGCGGGTGATTCATCACGGCCATTGCCATCAGAAGGCGACGGCCGGCAACGCCGCGGACGTGGCGCTGCTGCGCCGTGCCGGCCTCGAGGTCGACGAGCCGGAGACCGGCTGCTGCGGCATGGCGGGCAGCTTCGGCTTCCACGAGCATCACGTCGACATCTCCACCCGGATCGGCGAGCAAAACCTGATCCCCGCCGTCGCCGCCGCCGACGACGCCACGGCCATCCTCGTCGACGGGTTCAGTTGCCGCGAGCAGGTCAACCAGCTCGCCGGCCGCCGCACAACGCACCTCGCGGAGCTGCTGGCACGCCACCTGTGAGCGACAAAAACCACAGAGGCACAGAGAGCACAGAGATAAGAAGAAGGCTGAAGGGAGGGAGGACGGGGACTGGACGGCTTGCTCGTCGGATCGTGACCGGGGAATGTGCCACTGCGTGGAGGGTGCCACGCAATGCCGTGAACTCGTAGGGTGGGTAGAGCGGAGCGATGGCCGCGGCACCGGTGCCGTAGAGTTCACAGCGTTGAGTGGCACCCCTTCCACTTCGTGCCTGCGTACCTTCCTGCCCACCTGCCTACCCCCCCTTCCCCCTTCTCCTGCCACATCAACCGCAGCTCGTTCTCGTGCTCCTCGATGCGATAGACGCGCACCGGCTCCGTCGCCGGGCCGGCCTCGACGTCACCGCTGTGGGCGTTGAACTGCGAGCCGTGCCACTTGCACTGGACCTTGCCGCAGATCAGCACGCCGTCGGCCAGCGGCCCACCGCGATGCGTGCAGCGGTCGTCGAAGGCGGTGTAGCCCTGCTCGGTCCGCGCCAGAACGATGCGTCGGCCGTCCAGGTGCAGCAGCTTCATCTGATCGATCTTCAGGTCATCGACGCGGCCGACGACCACCGGCTCGCCGGGCTTGAGCTCGAGTTGCATCTCGTCCCATTTGCCCGCCTGGGCGTAGCGGTGCTCGGGGCCGATGAAGTTGCGGTAGACGAGGGTTCCGCCCAGCCAGCCGCCGGTGCCCAGCAGCGCCAGGCCGACGATCTCGAGCAGGATCGACAGCGCCGGCGGCCGGGCGGCCGGGTCGGCGCGGATGGCCAGGGAGATGAGGAAGGCGAGGATGGCCCCGGTGTTGACGAGCATGTGATACGTCGCCCGCCGCTTGGCGCTGCTGTGCGGCGGGACGCTGTGCAGGTAGTCGATCACGCCCGGCACGGCGGCGATCAGGCCGGTGACGACGCCCGCCACCGCCAGGTACGCGCCGACCGTCCACCAGGCCGCGCTGCCGAGGATCAGGCCCACCACGTTGCACACGAACGCGGCGACGAGGAAGGCGATCGGAAACGGGATGAGCATCGGGTGGATCGGATGCCCCTTGAAGCTGGTGCGCGTGCGCATGGCGAGATTCCTTGTAATCGTTCCCACCCTCCATTCGCGCCGCCGCCCCGCCGCGCCACGCCCCGCAACTGCGTAGCGCGCCACCGGCCGGGGATTCAACCCCCGCGAGCCCATCCACCGGGCGATTGCGGGCAGGCCCCACCGCCGTCGGCGTCGCCACCAGGGCCGACCCGGCGTTTCCCCGGCTTGCGCCACCGCCGCGGGACACGATGGAAAACGCCCTCGCGGCACGTCTAGGCTCATCACAGACCCGGCGCCGTTGCCGCGCCGCATCCCTCTTACAGGAGCCTTGACATGCAGGCACGCGACTTCATGAGCGAAACCGTCTACTGCTGCACGCCGGACACCGGCCTGGGCGACGTCGCCCGGCTGATGGTCGAGTACGACTGCGGCGCCATCCCCGTCGTCGAAAGCGCCGAGAACAAGCGGCTCGTGGGCATGGTCACCGACCGCGACATCACCTGTCGCTGTGTCGCCCAGGGCAAGAACCCGCTGGAGGTCAGCGCCTCGAGCTGCATGTCCAGCCCCATCGTGACCGCTCACCCGGACACCGACGAGCATGAGCTGATCAAGCTCATGGAGCACCACCAGGTCCGCCGCATCCCCATCGTCGACGATGCGGGCACGTGCATCGGCATCGTCTCCCAGGCCGACATCGCCCGCAAGGCGTCGGAGCATGAGACGGCCGAGGTCGTGCGCGACATCTCCCAGCCCGCCCGCAAGGCCGGTTGATGGCGACGGCGGCCGGCCTGTGACCCGGGAGCGGGTGCCACACAGCATCGCGCAGCGTGCTGTGTGTTTGTCACCCTGGCTGCACCGCACACAGCAGCCGTCGGCGTGCTGTATGGCATCCCGCCCCCCGCCGCCCGCGCGCCCCGCCGCGGCGCACCGTTTGCACCGCTGCGCGCCGCCATGACCGCCATCCTTCGCGAGCACAACGGCTACGGCCCGACCGCCGCCGCGGTCGTCGGCGCCTGGCTGCTGGTCAGCGGGCCCACCCTGGGCTACGCCGGCGACCCGATGGCCGTCAGCGACCGACTCACCGGGCTGGTCGCTGTCATCTTCGGCCTGCTGGCGCTGTCGCCGCGCCGGCCCTGGGCCGCCTGGGCCGTGTGCGCCGCCGGGTTCTGGGCGCTGTTCGCCCCGCTGCTGCTCTGGACGCCGCACCCCGCCGCGTACGTCAACTCCACCTTCGCCGGCATCCTGCTGATCGCCATGGCCGTCGTCACCACGCGCCTCGTCGACCGCCGGGCCACCGACCAGCCCGCCATCCCGCCCGGCTGGAGCTTCAACCCCTCGTCCTTCGTCCAGCGCGCCCCCATCATCGCCCTGGCCTGGCTGAGCTTCCTCATGGCCCGCTACATGGCCTCCTACCAGCTCGGCCACAGCGACGCGGCGTGGGACCCGGTCTTCGGCGACGGCACCGAGATCATCCTCACCAGCGACGTCTCCGAGGCCTTTCCCATCTCCGACGCCGGCCTCGGGGCCGCCGCCTACGCCCTCGAGGCCCTGATCGGCTACATGGGCGGCCCGGCTCGCTGGCGCACCGCGCCGTGGGTCGTCGCGCTGTTCGGCCTGCTGATCGTGCCCGTGGGAATCACCAGCCTGGTCCTCATCGTCCTCCAGCCCCTGGCCGTCGGCGCCTGGTGCACGCTGTGCCTGCTCGCGGCCATCGCCATGCTCGCGATGGTCGTGTTCACCCTGCCCGAGGTCGTGGCGATGGGCCAGTTCCTCGCCCAGCGCCGGCGACACGGCCACGGCTTCTGGACGAGCTTCTTCCGCGGCGGCACGCTCGACGACGCCACCGCCGAGCCGCGCCCCGTGAGCCTGTCCGACCCGCCCCGCCAGGTCTGGCGCGCCATGACCCAGGGGGTAACGATGCCCTGGTCGCTGGTGACCTGCCTGGCGCTGGGGCTGTGGCTGATGCTCAGCCCGCTGATCTTCCTCATCGGCGATCTCGCCGCCGACGCGCACTTTCTCATCGGCGCCCTGGTCATCACCGTCGCGGCGGTGGCGCTGGCGGAGGTGGCGCACGCCGTGCGGCTGCTGCTCATCGCGCTGTCGCTGGCGATGCTCGTCGCCGCCTGGACGCTGCCCGGGGCCGACACGACCGCTCAGGTCAGCACCACCGTCGTGAGCCTGGCGCTGTTCATGTTCTGCCTCCCGCGCGGGCCCATCCGCGAGACGTACGGCCGCTGGCAGAGCTGGGTCCGCTGAGTTGCGGGCTACGAGATCGTTCTTCGTGCGGGAGCCACGATCCGGATTCACATAGTCGGTTCATCCGGCAATACCGCAACCGCGATGGCCATCCAGCCCCGCAGGGGCGACGGGTTGTAGCCACGGGTGGAGCGCAGCGCAACCCGTGGTTGTCAGCGGCGTGAACGAGATCCGCCCCGGCAGGGGCGGAGGCGATGCAGTCTGACAGGCTGCCGCTGCCCCTGCGGGGCAGGTCGTTTTGCGGGCTCATCATCCACGGGTTGCGCTACGCTCCACCCGTGGCTACAACCCGCCGCCCCTTCAGGGCGATCCCGGAGGTCGTCGATGAACCAACTATTCCCCCGGCTGCGCCATCGCACCGACCGCATGCCCCAGCCGCGCCAACCGCACCGCATCCCCCTCTGGCTGAAGCTCGTCTACAGCCTCTTCGTGCTCGTGCTCGCACCCATCTACTTCATCGAGCACGGCCTGGGCAACTTCCTCTGGTTCTCCAACGTCGCCCTGCTGCTGACCGTCGCCACGCTCTGGCTGGAAAGCCCGCTGCTCGCCTCCATGATCGCCCTGGCCGTGCTCATCCCCGAGATCGGCTGGGTCGTCGACTTTCTCAGCGGCGCGCTGCTCGGCGTCCAGCCCATCGGCCTGACCGCCTACATGTTCGACCCCGACACCCCCCTCTTCGTCCGCGCCCTGTCGCTCTACCACCTTCCCCTGCCCGTGCTGCTCGTCTGGCTCGTTCACCGCCTCGGCTATGACCGCCGCGCCCTGGCCGCGCAAACGGCCTTCGGCTGGCTGATCCTGCTGCTGACGTTCCTCCTGACCGACCCCGGCAACAACGTCAACTGGGTCTTCGGCCCGGGGCTGGAGCCGCAGCAGTTCATGCCGGCCTGGCTCTGGCTGGTCATCGTCCTGGTCCTCTACCCCCTCGTCTTCTACCTGCCCACGCACCTGGTGCTGCGCCGGCTGTTCGCCTGACGCGGCCGACGCCGGCTCTTGCTTGCTTCCCGGCCCCCGCACGCGGACAATTCATCATCATGTGGCTGCGCTGGCTTCCCTGGCGGTTCGTCGTTTCCTGGTTCGCTCGATCACGCGGGTTCATCGACCCGATCCACCTGCTCGGCCGACTGCGCAGCTTCTCGCAGCCGTCCGAGGTCGCCGAGCCCATCGAGCTGGTCCGCGCCGGCATCATCTTCCACGCCCGGGGGCTCATCAACTCGCGGGCGATCCAGCACAACCTGGACTGGGTCTGGCCCCACTGGGTCGAGCGGCAGTTCGACCCGACCGACATCGCGTTCGTGCCGCGGGCGTTCTCCATCACGCACGTGAACCTCACGCACCGCAACTGGACGGCCGTGGGCCAGCCGGACTGGGACTGGCTGCCGATCGTCGACCCGGCGGGGCTGGTCACGCCGATGCTCGACCGCTGGTCGATCGACGCCTGGCTGTACCCCGACGACGGGCCGCCGCTGTTTCCCTCGAAACTCAAGCAGCTCGAGCAGCGGTTCGTGCTCGAGCCCGAGCCGCACGTGGTCACGCGCAGCGGCGAGGCCCGGCGGTCGCTGGAGGCGTCGGCGGACGTGGTGATCGACGACGCCACGGCCGCGCCGACCTGCCGGGTGACGCTGCGCGGCGAGCTGGCGGGCGGGGGGTATCTCGCGGTGGCGCTCCGGCCGGCCAACCCCGAGGGCATCGCCTTCATCCACGACATCGCCTACGACGAGACGACCCGCGTGCTGCGCATCAACGACGAGGAGAGCGTGCACCTGGACGAGCCGCCGGACCGCCTGTGCATGTCGCACTACCGGGCCGGGGACGTGCGGCTGCTGCTTCCCGATGGCCCCGAGGGCGGGGAGGTGACGTGTGACGTGGGGCTGGCGACGGCGGCGGCGC
>SLDI01000098.1:0-7725 GCA_007125385.1 Phycisphaeraceae bacterium
TGTAGGGAATCAGCCGATCACTGTCCACCGATTCCTTGAGCGAGCGCTCCGGCACGGCCAGCAGGATGTGGCGATCGGCGAAGCAACGCAGCGTCTGGCGCTTCTGTTCGAGATACTGCGGCGTCCAGAAGCCGACAATCTCCAGCAGCACCTCGGCGCCGTCGTCGTGGCGAAAGAGGAAGTCGGGCACGAATGTCTTCTGCCGATCGTGCAGGATCGCGCCTTCACGAATCAGCGCCCAGCCGTCGCGATGCTCGCCAAACTTCGCCGCGAACTTCTCTTCCACCGTCGAGTCGAATTCCTCAGGCGGCGGCAGGTGGCTTTCGAATCCGTCGGTGTCGGACAGCTCCAGCCAGGCGGGACGTCTCCACGGCGTCTGGAGTTCAGCGCGCATCCGCCAGCCCCGGCAGGCAAGCAGCGGCGCGAGCAGCCGGGCGAAGTTGATGCCGTAGCGCCGCGTCGGCAGCAGCGTCGAAGCCGGTCCCGCCAGTTCGATGCGATAGCCGCCGCCTGGCTGGCGCTCGATCTCGTGCAGCAGCTTGGCCAGCTTGATGTATCGCAGCACCGTCCGGAAATCCTCCTTGATCCACACCGTCATCCGCTCGGCCTTGTAGAGGCAGGCCTGAAGCTGCGCGACGTTGTACCGCCGAAGCAGATCGACCGGCTCGGCGTAGCCTTCGAACGTCTCCAGCCGCTGGCAACCGAGGACATCGCCGTACAGATTCTCCTCGATCTGCGGCCATGGTCGGTCGATGGCCTCGGCGATGCGCTGCTTGACCTCTGCCTGGCTGGTCTCGAACAGCCGGTCGGGCGTCTCAACCAGGGGATGGGACCGGGCCGCTTCCTGGAACACCTTTAGTCGCAGCTTCCAGGCCTCTGGCTCGCTGCGGTATGTCGCCGCCTCATCGAGCAGCTTGCAGAATGCCGCGATGCGCCGCGGCGGGCAGTCGGGCTCGGCATGGAACAGAGCCGTCACGTCCCGGTGCAGGGCGCTGCGCGTTCGGCCGGCGCCGCGACGGTAGATCTCGAGCATGGCCTGCGCGTAGTCGCGGTAATGGCCGTGCCTCTTCTGCACCAGCCGGTCGGGCACGGCGCGGCGGCCGTCATAGGCGACGATGGACTGTTCGCTGGTAAGCATCGCTCTTTCGGCGCTTGCGGGATCGCTGGGTTTCGCCCGTGGTCTGGCAGACCACCTCGTACAGCACGGCCCGGGCCTCGCCGGTGCGCCGCAGGATGCGCCCCAATCGCTGCTGAGCCTGGCGCGTCGAGGCGTGCCCGCCGATCACCACCGCGACCTTCGCCTCGGGCACGTCCACGCCCTCATCCAGCACACGGTTGGCGACGATGGCGGGAAAGGTGCCATCGGCGAAGCCGTCCAACACCGCATGCCGCTCGGCCTTGGGCGAGTGCGAGAGGATCGTCGGCAGCAGGAACCGGCGCGAGACTGCCATGGCCATGGCGTTGGAGCCGGCGAAGATGATCGTCTTCTCCGCCGTGTGCAGGCGAAAGATGTCTTCGAGCACGCGCAGCTTCTCGCCGGCCCGATCCTCGATCGCCTGCTTCTGGTGATACGCCTTGAATGCGTGCCGGGCGGTCGGGTCGTTGCCCACTTCCTTGCACAGCTCCTCCCAGCCGTAACGCGGGTTGTCCTTGCGCCGCTCGGCCATGAACTCACGGACCAGACGGCTGCAGTGATCGTAACGGGCCTGCTCCTCATCGCTGAGCGCCACCGGAATCCGCACCACGTCGAATGCGGCCAGCCGGTCCTTGCGCACCTGCTCGAACGGCAGCTCATACACCACCGGCCCGACCAGATGGTCCAGCTCCTCATGCCGGCCGTCTGAGCGGTAGGGTGTAGCGGTCAACCCCAGCCGCATTGGCGCCGCGGAGAGCAGTGCCGCCTCGCGCCGGCAGGCACCGGGCAGGTGATGTTCCTCGTCGAAGACAATCAGGCCGAAGCGGTGGCCGATCTCGGGCATGTGGATGTAGGCACTGTCGTAGGTGGTCACACAGATCGGCCGAAGCGTGTAACGGTTGTCACCGATGATGCCCGCGTCATACTTCAGATCGTGGAGAATCCGCCGGTGCCACTGGTACATGAGATCGCGCACGGGCGCGACGATGAGCGTCGCCTGCTTGACGCGCTCGATGGCTGCCAGAGCCACCACCGTCTTGCCCGTACCGGTGGGCATGATGATCTGGCCCCGTCGGCCAGCCGCGTCCCATGCGTCGAGCGCTTCACGCTGTTCGGCCCGCAGCTCCGGCACCGTCGCGTCCGAGAGCGCCACCACCGGCGGCCCTGGAATCTCGCTGGCCCATCCGCTACCGAACGCCTGCCGCAGCGCGCTTTCCAGTTGCGGCCGATGGATCGCCTCGCACCGCCACACCCCCACACGGCCGTCCCACTGGCATGGCCAATCCACGCCAACGAGATGTTGCCGATCAACGCCGCACACCAGCAGCGTCCCCTTGTCGAAGCGCAATGTGACCGGGACGTTCATGCCGGTGCATGATATCGCATCGGTTTTCCCAACTGCACGGGGTTCAATCGCACCGCTGGTAAAGACCACATTCTTTCGTCATTTGCATGGGGGGGGCGCTGCGTCGCGCGTGAAACGACATGGGCCTGGCTGCCGCTTGTGTGGGTGAGCGAGGCACCAAACGAAAAGGCCTGATGAATGAATCGGCGAGAAGGAACATTGCCGCAGCGCGGTCCGAGCGGAAATCGCCGGCCGACTGGCGAAGACGCACCGGCCAACGGTCGGCTGGTCAGCCTGAAGACCCTCGCCGAGATGTGGGATGCCGATCGATCAACAGTGAGGCGCTGGCTCAAGGCCGCCAGCATCGAGCCCGTCGCGATCGGCCGCGGCCGCAACGGGGCCATCCGTTACCGCTGGCACGAGATTGAGGCATGGCTCGACTCCCTGGAGCACGTCAACTGAATTAGCCTGTCCCTGCAAGGGCGCCGCTGCTCTACCCCGCAAACGCGACTTCAGGACACAGGCCCGGGCCCCGTGAGGGGCCCGCTTTTCATGGTGCATCGTTAGCTGTGCCCACATCCGCACCCGGAACACGGGGACGGAGCGGTAGCGCTACATTCCGCTACACCCCAAGGCAAGGCGATTGTCGGTCGAGCATGACCCACCGCGATATACGCAACACAACGACCACATCCAGCACGGCGCGGCCGCACAACCTTCGGGGCCGCACCGAATTGATCGCCTGCAGATATCGTGAAGTGCGGCGTTGCACCTGCCATCACCAGATGACCGTGGAGCATAATGGAGCTATGTCCGACTGTGTGTGCGTGGTTCGAGTTCTTGTCGTGCCCTTCCTCGTGTGCGGTGAGGTGGCAATCACCGATCGGCCGTGTCTTTGTGAAGCAACAACGGCACGAGGGTCCGTCGTTGTCGCACCAGGTCGGCTAGCGTGTACCGGTCGATCACCGCCAGAAACGCATCGCGTGCCTCCGCCAGCACCCCTTTCAACCGACACGCCGACTCGATCGGGCATGTCGATTCGCCTCCCAGACATTCCACCAACGCGAATGATGTCTCCGTTCGACGGATGACCGCGCCCAATGAAATCGCCGCGGGCTTTTGCGCCAGCCGCAAACCGCCGCCTCGCCCCCGACTGCTCTCTACCCAATTCGAATGCACCATCTCTTGGGCGACTTTGGCCAGATGATGCGCGGAAACGTCATAGGCCTCCGCCACCTCCTGGATCGTCGCCGGGCGATCCGTGTGGACCGCCAGGTAGATCAAGAGGCGAAGTGCATAGTCGGTGTGGTGGCTCAGCTTCATGATTGTCCGTTTGACAAGAAGAAAGAAGTATGCATTATGCTGATTAAAAGAAGTAAATCAAATACCTTTAAGGAGGCCTTTGTGCTCGCTCCCCAGACCATCGCCACGATCAAGCAGACCATCCCCGTACTTACAGAGCATGGCGAAACGCTAACCCGCCACTTTTACAAGCGGATGTTCACCCACAACCCGGAAGTGCAGACGCTGTTCAACCCGGCCCACCAGCACACGGGAAGCCAGCAGAAAGCGCTCGCCGGCGCCATCTGCGCTTACGCGCAGCACATCGAGAATCCCGATGCGCTTGCCGACGCGTTGGAACTGATCGCCCAGAAGCACGCTTCCCTGCAGATTCAACCCAAGCATTACCCGATCGTCGGTAAACACCTGCTGGCGTCGATCCGCGAAGTGCTCGGCGACGCGGCCACGGAAGAGATCATCGACGCCTGGGGTCAGGCGTATCAGGTGCTCGCAGACGTGCTCATCAGCCGGGAGACGCAACTCTACGCGGATCACGAACAGCAGCATGGCTGGCAGGGACTGAAGACGTTCACTGTTCAGAAGAAGCAGAGTGAGAGCGACGTCATCACTTCGTTTTATCTCGTTCCCGCCGACGGCGAAGCGCTGCCGTGGTTTCAGCCGGGCCAGTACATCACCGTCCGCGTGCCGGGACAAGATGGCCACAGCACGATGCGCAACTACAGCCTTTCGTGCCATCCCGGCGAGCCGTACTACCGCATTAGCGTCAAACGCGAGTCTTCGACTGCGTCGACTGCACCTGATGGTCACGTGTCAAACTATCTGCATGACCGGATCCATGAAGGCGACTCGATTGAAGTCGGACCGCCGTGTGGCGATTTTGTGCTGGACATGAACACCGCTGCCGATCGGCCACTGGTGCTGATCTCCGGCGGCGTCGGCATCACCCCCGTGCTCTCCATGCTTCATGCCGCACTGGAGTTGGACACGCAACGCGACATCTGGTTCATCCATGGCGCCATCAACAGCCAAACGCATGCCTTCGCCGCGGAGGTTCGGGCGTTGGCCATGAAACATCCGCGTCTGCATGTCCACATTTGCTACAGCGAACCGACCTCGCAGGACCGTCAGCAAGCAGCATACGACAGCGAAGGGTTTATTGATCTGGTACTGCTGACATCGCTGCTGGATGGTCCCAATGCGGACTTTTACTTTTGCGGCCCCAAGCCGTTGCTGGTCAATCTATACCAGGGCTTGTTTGCCTGGGGTGTGGAAGAAACACAACTAAACTGCGAGTTCTTCGGCCCGGCCGAGGAATTGCAGGCACCGGCTGCGACAGCATGTCCCTTCGCCGAAGCGCATTGACGACGGCGCGGGCCAGCAGATTTCGTCCGCCCACCAAGGAAGCACGCGATGAGCCCATACAAGCACCCGCCCCTGAAACGCCACCCCAGCCTCCAGCCGTTGTCACGTGACCACTATGGAGGGCTGGTTCAGGCAGATCGTCTATGCAAAGCGGCCGCCGCAGATGTCGAAGCCAGCGTTCGTCGCGGGGCGGTGGCGGACTTTCTCGACGCCTGGCACCGTGAAATCGCTGAGCATTTTGAAGATGAAGAGCGGCTGTTCAGGGATCTGATGAACGAGCCTGAAACCGCAAAACTCCACGAGCAGCATCAGGCCCTGCGTACACTGGCCGAGCAGGCCCATGACCATCGCCGACAAGTCGACCCCGGGGCCGACTGGTGCCGAACGCTGGGCGAGGCACTGCGCGATCACATTCGCTGGGAAGAACGCGAACTGTTTCCGGCCATCCAAGCCCGAGCGACTCCCGAGCAACTCGAAACACTGGCCCGGCACACCGCGCCTATTGAGCAGCGCCGCGGCCGAAGCACAGGTGACAGGCTTGGGCAGGGTTCACCATGAAGCAGGCAGAACGCTATCAATCTTCCGTTTTGAGGGACCCGAGCCACGGGGTTCACATGCGTCGGGCCAGGGCACGTGGCACGCTCGCGACCAGGATCTGGCCTCGCCAAGAAACGCGCGTTCCCGTCTGGATATTGATATAGGCCGGCAACCCCTCCGGGTAGGCCTCGCGAATTGCGTTGATCTCCTCATTCGTGAGCGGAAACGTCACAAATTCACGTGACAACGCATTGTCCACACGCTCAAATTGCCGACGGGCGGCCGCTTCAACCTTGGCTCCATCCGACAGGTCCACCGCGATCGGAAAGTACAGTCGGCCGCCAGGGTTCAAGTAATGTGGCGCCTGCTCAAGCATCCGCAGCAATACGTCCGTCCCATCGGGACCGCCGGTCGGAACATCCGGGCCGTACCACCCCAGAGCCCGGGCGGCCCGGTCGGCGATACCCGAGACGTCGGCGATGATCACGTCGGCCTTGAGCCCTTGCAGACGCGCGTGTGTCTCAAAGGGGTCGAAGAATTCCCCTTGGTGAACCTCGACAATTTCGTCCAGCCCGTAACGTGTGACATTTTCGCGCGCGAGTTTGCAGTGGCATCCAACCGGATCGACCGCTACCACCCGCGCGGCGCCGTCCTTCGCCGCCTTGATCGCAAGTGGACCGATACCGGACCCAATGTCGAATACGGTTTCACCCCGCTCAACGGTAAGCGCCCGGGCAAAGCGAATAGTCGTGGGATTGGGGCGAAAGGCATGGGCGCAGATGGAAAGTTGGAGCGGTGGATCAATCACACGACTTTCGATCGTCTGCCAGTTATCGTTGACACGTTGTTGATTCATGTTGAGTTCTCGCGAAGGAAGCTCATTGGTACAGGTGGGTGATCAGGCATCATTCAGGATCAAGGGGTTGCGACTCGCTCTTCGTTGGGGGCCGTATCCTCACTGCTTTGACCCAGCCAAGTGGCGCAAAGCCCGGTTGGCCAGCATGCCGATCACAAACACGGCGAGCAGCGTCGTCGTAATACCAAAGAGAATCGTCCAATTGGAGTCGCTCGTTATTGGCTGCCCCAAGTCGAGCTGAGAAAGGCCCGCTGCGGTGAACACCGCCATGGCGGTACGGGGCGTTAATCCAACGATCGTTCCGATCATGTAGGGCCACATCGGGACGTGGGCACTGGCCATGAGAACATTCGTCAGCGCAAACGGCGAGGTCGGCGGCAGGCGAATCAGCGTCACCAGCCATGCGGCTCGCCAGAAGCCGGCTTTGACCAGTTCGCGATGCACCGCCAGCCAGCGGGGTCGATCGTCGATGGTCCGAAGCAACCGATCCCGCGCGACGGACCGTCCCAGACACAAGGCGAGCCATGCGCCTCCAGCGAATCCGATTATAGCCACGGGCAACCCCCAGCCGAAACCGAAGGCCCAGCCGCCCAGGATTGCTTGGGAATAGGTCGGCAGAATCGCGAGGCCGGCGCAGACGAAAAAGCCAACCAGGTAAAGCAGAATTCCCACCCAGCCCAGGTCCTGCAGCCATGGGCCAAGGACAGGCAGCGTTCCCAGTATGAGCAATCCTCCGATGGGCGGAAGCGCTGTGGCTACAACGCCCATGCCGCCGATCGGCAGCAGGGTTCGCCAACGTACCGGTGTAACGGACTGAATCGACTCGTTCGATTGCGGTTGGTTGTGTCGGTGGTGGTCGTGCACAATATATTCGCCATGGATGTCGCTAAAACGCTGCCCTCGACGGGCACACATGGGTTTCCAAAACATTGCAGTTCATTTCACTGATGCATCCTGGAAGCGGCTGCAATTTCCCCCCGGACGGTCTGCGCGGCTTTAACCATGTTCCGCAATGCCGGCTCGACCTCGTCCCACTTCCGCGTCTTGAGCCCACAGTCCGGGTTGACCCACACCTGCCCGGGCTGCAGGTACGCGAGTGCGCGTCGAAGGTTCTCCGCCATTTCCTCGGCCGTGGGCACACGCGGCGAGTGAATATCGTAGACGCCCGGCCCGACCTCATTCGGATAA
>SLDI01000105.1:0-7699 GCA_007125385.1 Phycisphaeraceae bacterium
AGGGCGATTTTCAGAAATCCCGCCCTTCGCTCGCGGACTCGCTCAGGACGGGCGTTGCACGTGAGGACCGCCCCCCCCTTCTGCTTCGCGCCTTCGTGCCTTGCCCTTCAGATGTTCTGCGCCGTCACCGCCGTGTCCTCCAGCTCGCGGGTGATCTGCTCATACTCCTGGACGCCGGCGTTGTCGAGGCAGGCCTCGATGATGCGTCGGCCGAGCGGGTCGAGGTCGGGCTCGAGGAACTGGCGGATCTGCTCCTGGAAGAATTCGGTGAGGATCTTCGCCCCGGCGTCGTAGCCGGCGTAGCCGACCTCGGGCTGGGTCTGGACCTGAAGGAACCAGTGGCCGATGACCTGTCCCTCGACCTGCATGGTCTTGAGGGTGTAGCCCAGCAGCGGGCAGCGGGCCTCTTCGAGACGGTCGCTCTTGAACGGGGCGTGGCCGCGGCGGGCGAGGTACTCGCGGGCGATCCACTGGGGCGTGAAGCCCGTCTGCCAGGAGCCGATGTGCTGGTTGGGGATGATGACGAAGAGGGTGTTGCGTGTGGACATGATCTGCTGGAGGATGAGGTTGGCCTGGTCGACCATGCGGCCGGTGGCGAAGGGCCAGTATGACCCGACGCCCTCGCTCTGGAGGCCCTCGGTCTGGACGATGGAGGGGTTGCCGTGGCCGCGCGGGGCGACGAGGCGCCAAAGCCAGGCGAGGGAGGCGGGCAGGACGTGGAACAGGCCGAAGATCCCGTAGGTGGGGTTCTCGGCCGTGCAGGGTGGGCATCGGACACCGAAGCTGCGGATGTCGACGGTCACGGGCTGATTGACGATGCGAGGGACCACGGCGCGGGGGACGATGACGCGGGGGTTGGGGCACTTGACGCCCGGCTCGTCCTCGATGTGCTCCCAGATGAGCGCCCGGCCTCCGGGCACGGCGTCGATGTTCAGGAACAGCAGCGGCTCGGGGGGGTCGACGGTGAGGCGTTCGAGGTTGGGGTCGGTGCCGTACTGGTCGATGTGGTTGACGCGGAGAAACCAGGCGGTCTCGGCGTCCATGAGGCGGAGCTTGTTGGACCCGTCGCGCTGATAGGAGGGGTGGCACAGGGCCATGTCGTCGACGACGGGGTTCAGCTCGCAGCCGCGGGGCAGGGTGAGGTAGCGGGATTCCTCGGAGACGACGTTGGTGCCCAGGCGAATGCGGCCGTCGCGTTCGCGATGGATGTGCTCGATCATCTCGCTCTTGCCGCCGCCGGAGGCGCCTTCGTGCATGATGGTGACGGTGTTGTCGTAGGGGGTGACGACCTGGACGGTGGAGCAGTGGGCGGTGACCCAGCCCTCCTCCTCGCCGAGGTTCAGGAGCATGCCGTAGACGCCCTTCTTGGCGCTGGGGCCGGGGTAGAGGTTGTAGCTGAACAGCTCGTGGATGCCCTCGCCGCGGTTGTGGACGACGACCTGTCGGCCGCCGAAGTGGGTGTGGCGAAAGGGCGGTGCGACGTAGATGAAGGCGCGGGGCTCGAAGCCGTTGTGGACCTCCTCAAGCGGGAGGATGCCCTGGAGCAGGGCCAGGCCCAGGGCGAAGAAGCCGGCGTTGGCGGGGCAGACGGCGACGGAGGCGAGGCCCTTCTCGTCGACGCCGGAGCGGAAGAAGAAGCAGGCGAGGTCCTGGGTGGCGAGCCAGGCGAAGGTTTCGTCGCGGACCGGGCCGAACTCGCGTTTGAAGCGGTCGCGGAAGTGGGGCTTGTTGGTGGGCTTGTCGTCGGCGATGAACATGCAGTCCGGGTCGCGGCGGCGCATGTAGGGCTCGGTGTAGTTGGCGGCGATGCCGTTGCGGACGCGGAAGGCGACGGCTTCCTCGACGTTGCCCTGGCCGGGCACGTCGTAGCTGACGTGGTGGTAGCCGCGCTCGTCGGGCTCGGGGACGGCGAGCTCGACCATTTCGTCGACGGAGCCGACGTAGCGGACGCTGCGGGCGTTTTGCAGCAGCTTGCGCAGCTCGTCGGGCAGGGTGACGTCGGGCGGGGTACTGGCGGTCATAGGTCTACCTCCGTGGATTGGCTGGAACATGGTAAGGGTAGCGGGGGCGGGAGGCACGCGCGGGCGGGTGATCCTTGGTCGATCGGGTTTCGCGAAGCCGCAAGCGGCGGCGGAAGCGGGGCGTGAACTTGACGAGGCGGGGCCCGGCCGCTCAAATGGCCCGACCGCGATGAGCACGACGCGATCCAACACCGACCCGGAGGAGCCGGCCACAGCCAGCGGGCCGGTCTACCACCGCGCGGTGCTCAAGATCTCGGGCGAGGCGTTCTGCAAGCCGGGGCAGTTCGGCATCGACGGCGAGGAGCTGGAGCTGATCGCCCGGGAGATCGCGGCCGCGGCGGGCGTGGGCACGCAACTGGCCGTGGTCGTCGGCGGGGGGAACATGATCCGCGGGGCGACGCTCGCCAAGCAGGGGCGCATCGACCAGGCCACCGCCGACTACATGGGCATGCTGGGCACGGCGATCAACGGCCTGGCGCTGAAGGAGCGGCTCCAGGGCCTGGGCCAGCCGGCGCGCGTGCTCTCGGCGATCAACCTCTCGGCGGTGGCGGAGACCTTCATCCGCGGCCGGGCGATCCGCCACCTGGAAAAGGGCCGCGTCGTCATCTTCGTCGCCGGCACGGGCAACCCGTTTTTCACGACGGACTCGGCGGCCAGCCTGCGGGCGGCGGAAATCGGCGCCGACGTGCTGCTCAAGGCCACCAAGGTCGACGGCGTCTACGACAAGGACCCGCACCAGCACGACGATGCCGTCCGCTTCGAAAAGCTGACCTTCAGCGAGGCGATCGCCCGGCAGCTCAAGGTCATGGACGTGGCCGCGTTCAGCATGTGCCGCGACCACCGCATCCCGCTGGTCGTGTTCGACATGAAAGCGCCCGGGCACATCGCCGAGGTGGTCTCGGGCAAGCCCCACGGCACGCGCGTGGAGGTGGATTGAGGGGGAGGGACGGAAGCACGGAGGCCCGGAGCAGAGGAGGGAGAAGCAGGAGTGGGTCAAAGCGGTTAACGCCCGTCCCGAGCGAAGCGAAGGGCGGGATTTCCGGGGCATAACTCGCATTCGTGCGCACAGAGCGGCAGGGCGCTTTTCAGAAATCCCGACCTTCGCTCGCGGACTCGCTCAGGACGGGCGTCAACAGCACGATCGACGCGTTGAATTTGTCTGTGTCTTGATTTTGCAGGGGAATGCGTGATGGCGACCATGGACCTGGACGAGATTTTGTTGACGGCCGAGGAATCCATGGACAAGGCCGTGGATTATCTCAAGGGCGAGCTTCGCGGCGTGCGAACGGGGCGGGCGTCGACGGGGCTCGTCGAGTACGTGAAGGTGGACTACTACGGCTCGCCGACGGACCTGCGCCAACTGGCGATCATCTCGGTGCCCGAGCCCACGCAGTTGTTGATCAAGCCCTTCGACGCCTCGAGCCTCCAGGCGATCATCAAGGGCATCGAGAAGTCGGGCCTGGGGCTGAACCCCGTCGCCGAGGGCAAGCAGATTCGCCTGGTCCTGCCGGCGCTGTCCGGCGAGCGGCGTCAGCAACTGGTCGGCTCGGTCAAGCAGATGGGCGAGCAGGCCAAGGTATCGATCCGCAACGCCCGGCGCGACGCGAACAAGCACATCGATGCCGCCGGCCGCGACAAGCAGAACCCGTTGCCCGAGGACGACGTCGAGGATGCCAAGCAGGACGTGCAGGAGCTGACCAAGAAGTACGAGGCCCAGGTCGACGAAATGGTCGAGCGCAAGATCAAGGAGATCGAGCAGGTGTAGCGTGGCGGCCGGTGACGGCTCTGCGCGGAGGATCTCTGGCCAGTCATCGAGGCGTTGACCCGTCAAGGGCAGAAGCCGGTGCCACCCAGCATCCCGGCCGGGTGGTGTGGCCACCGCGCAACGCGGCGCACGCCGCTTTCGTGAGAAATCTTCCCGGGCACCGACGCGCGGCGCTCAGTGTTCAACGGAGCGCAGGAGCTGACGGCGCAGCGAGGCCTCGTTGCTCAAGCGAATGCGGTCGATGCTCTCGACATCCTGCTCGAGGCTGCGGGTCGCGACCTGGTCGGCGTCGGTGTGCAGGTAGTGGGCGCGCGTGGCGCGGCGGCCGGCGGCGGGGGCGCCATCGTCGGCGACGACGTCCACGAGCACGTACGGGCTGGTCATGTCAATGTCCAGTTGTTGGTCGTCGACGAGCTCGACGCTGGCCTGGCCGCCGATGACGTCGCCGGGCTCGTGCTCGAAGCTGTGACTGTGCCACATGCCGGCGTACAGCCGCCACAGCTCCAGCTCCGCACGCGGCTGCTCCGGCGCGGCGTCGACGAGGAAGAAGCGGTGCTCCGGGTCGATCTCCACCGGCTCGGACCAGGCCTCGGCCAGCTCGCGCTCGTCCGGGGTCAGCCCGACCCGCTCGCCGTAGCGCTGACGCTGCTCCTCCGAAAGACGCCTCTCCTGGAACAGCGGGTTGTACAGGCTCACCACAACCCGGTAGCGATACACCTGTCCCGGCTCGACGGTCAGGTCGTGGGCCCAGACGCGGACGGTTCCCGGCTCCTCCTCCTCTTCCTCCTCCGGCTCCGGCGCGACCGGCCGCCGCTGGCGCTGCTGCGCCGGCTGCTCGAACGGCACCTCCTGCTCGTACATCTGCATCTCCTGCTCGTACATCCGCTGACGCTCGCGCAGCATCGCCGCATCGAGCTCGTACGGGTCAGGCCTCGTCTGCTGGCGCGGGGCCCGGCGCTCGGCCCGGCGCTGCGGCGGCTCAGGCGAGAGGATGTCCTCGTCCAGGCCGAGCCGCTCGTTGCGGTCGCGCTCCAGGTCCTGCAAGTTGGCGACGAACTCGCGCAACTGCGCCTCGTCCCGCGGGTCGGCACGCCCGTCGCGATCCACCTGCCTGGCGACGCGCGTGTCCCAGTGCTCCACGCGGCTCTGCATCATCTCGATGCGGGCGTTCAGATCCTGGAGGTCGCGATGGTCCTCCTCGGTAAGCTGCGGCCGGCTGCCGTCAGGCGGGATCCAGAGGCCGCCCGGCGCCAGCGGCGGGAACGGCGGGCGGGCGATGAGCTCCTGCTGGCGCAGCTCGTCTCTCAGGTGCGACAGCTCGCGCTCCGTCCATTGGGCGTCGGGGTCAGGCACGAAGGCGATCTGCTCGGGCAGCGGGTCGATGCGCTGACGGTCGACCCACGTCCGGCTGTCGCGGTCGAAGCGCTCGCGTTCGAGGTAGACGGCGGTGATGCTGCCCGCCCGGCGCGCCCAGCCCTCGGGCACGCGCTGCTCGCCGTTGGGCCCGGCGCTGGCCAGGCGCTCCTGCCACTGCTCGGTGTCGAACTCGGCGCCGACACTGACCCAGCGGATGTCGCGGGTCTCGCCGTTGCGGACGAAGCGTTGCAGTGCGTTGCGCAGGCTGCGCGGCTCCAGGTCCTCGGCGAGCTGGCCGTAGCCGGCGATCGCCAGCGTGCCGGTCGGCGCCGGAGGCTGGGGCACGTGATACGGCTCGGGCTCGGGCAGCTCGCCGAAGTCCTCCAGGCCCGGCGCGCCCAGAGCGGCGAGGCGCGTGGCGGCCAGGGGCGGGCTCTGGAGCCGGGTGGCGAAGTCCGCGGCGTAGGCGGGGACCCGCCGCTGGGCGATGGTCTGCTCGAGCTCGCGGCTGTCGCGGAGATTGCCCTCCAGTTGCTGGGCGCGGTCGCGGATGCGCTGCTCGAGCTCGCGCGGCCCGACGCTGTCGCGGCCGAGCTCCACCGCGTAGGGGCTGCCCAGCACCATCCACGCACCGATGCCGACCAGGAACAGGCCCGCGGCACCGAGCACGAGCTTTTCGACGTGCTTCTGGAAAAAGCCGACATCCTTCATGTCCATGGTCACTGCTCCCTGGCGAGGCCGTGTTGCTTGCGGGCTGGTTCAGTAGGGGTAGTAGTCGTCATAAGCGTCGTACGCGTCGTATTCCGGCCCGTGGCGCGGGTCTTGAGCGCGCAGCTCCGGCCCGGCCGGGTCAATGCCCACATACTGCCGGACGATCTCGGGCATCAGGTCCTCGGTCCACTCGCGCAGCCAGATGGTTTCGATGAGGATGTTGGCCTCGACGACGCTGTCGGCGCCGTAAACAAAGCCGTCGCGCAAGGCGTCGTACTCGTCGACGTTCTCGAGCTTGACGTCGAGGACGGTCATGAAGTTGGTCCGGGCGAGGCTGCGGAACAGCTCGGGCAACCGCTGGGACGAGACGACGACCTGGAGCCGGGCGTGGCGGACGTCGTAGAGGGCGTTGGAGACGCGGCCGGTGGGCCCGACGTGGAAGTTGTCCGAGACGCGTTCATTGGGTGAGCCGGTCTGCCCGCCGAAGGGCTCGGTGTAGGTCGTGGCGCCGCGCCGGGCGGTGGTGCGACCACCGCGCCCGCCGGCGGTGCGGCCGCCGCGATCGTCGGAGACGACGCCCCCGCGTGTGTGCAGGCCGACGTACCCCGGCAGGACCTCGAGGCGGATGAGCCGCTTGACCGGGCCGTCGAGCAGGTTGCCGCCGTCGTCGATGCCGTTGGCGTCGACGATGGCGTCGAGGATGTCCTGGATGATCCAGAGCTCGAGCTGGCCCTCCCAGATCTGGCGCGGCTCGGGGGTGCCGGAGAGGGTCCACTCCGGCACGCGGAAGGGGTATTCGCTGCTGCGACGGTCGGTCGCGGCGTAGATGCCCAGTTCCTGGGCGCGGCGCTGGAGCAGTTGCCGCAGCACCAGGCCGCGCTCGCGCTCCATCTCCTCCTGCTCCTCCGCGGTCAGCCGCCCGCCGCGGGATTCCTCGAAGTCGCGATCGAAGGCGCGGAGCTGCTCCTGCAGTTCCGCGACGGGCGGCGGGCCGCCGGCGTTGAGCCTGGGGCCGACCGCCTCAGGGCTGGGCCGGGCGAGCAACTGCTGCAAGGCCTGTTGGTAGGCCTCGCGGGCATCGATGCGCTGCGTCTGGCTGGGCGAGGGCAGAATGCCATCCATGAATAAGCGGCGGTCACCGCGGTTGAAGTCGGTGACGTAGTCGAGCACCTGGCGGTACTCTTCGTTCATGCGCTCGTAGAGGCTCTCGAGCTGCTCCAGGGCCCCGGAGGTAATGGTCACGTTCTGGATGCGGTCGCTGGCGGCGTCCGGCCGCTCGGGCGGAATCTCGACGTCAGCGCTGATGAATCGGTCGATCTGGCTGACCTGGCCGGTGCGCTGGCCCAGCTCGTCGCGGAAGCTGTTGCGCTGGGTCAACAGGAAGGCGAAGAAGCCCAGCGACACGATGACCACCGCGATGGAGGCGACCGTGACCGGGTTGGTGCGGATCCAGGCGATGAGGTATCTCATGAACGAGCCTCCTGGTCATCGGGGTCGGCGGAGCGTTGGGCATCGGTGTCCGGGCCGGGCGCCCCGGCCTCGGGCGCGGCGTCCTCCGCGGGCTCGGCCAGCTCGCCCCGGGCCTGCTCCGGCCGACGCAGCTCGACCTGCCAGCGGACCTCGAACACGTGGTCGCGCCCGATCGGCTCGTCGGCCAGCGGGCGCCGGGGCAACAGGTTGGACATGCCTTCCAGGTTGCCGCGGCGGCGGTCGCGGCCGCCGATGCCCGGGCGCATCTCCGGGCCCATCCCGGGGCCCGGACCGGGGTATTCCATCTCGTCGCGCGGCGTGCGCGGCGCCGTCGGGCGGCTGCGCGTGCGCCCGTCGCGGTCGTCGACGTCCCCCC
>SLDI01000228.1:0-23352 GCA_007125385.1 Phycisphaeraceae bacterium
ATCGGAATGCCAAAACGGTAAAACACGGTAGACGGCCCGGGTACCCGGCCGCGGGTATCGGATGCCGAAGAGCCGGCTTTATGATCGTCGGGTCGAGCAGTGCGAAGAATGGGCGCACGTTCATCGCCGGCACGGCCAAAGGCTGCCTTGCGGTCGGCGAAGCTGAGCACGACAAAGTCGGCATCATCGAGCACAACGGTGCGCTCGGTGGAGGCCTGGATGGTCAACTCCACGCCGTTGTGCTTGACGACCATGCGGGCGAGCTGCTCCATCTTCGCCAGGCGGTCGGCGTCGATGTCGACCAGGGCGAGCGTGCCGCCGTTGAGGTGGGGGCGGTGGACCATCTGCCAGATCGCGTTGCGGCCGGAGAAAAGGCTGCCGGCGCCGAGGATCACGACCCTGGCGTGCTGTGTGGGCATGTTGCGAGGGTTTCCCATCTGCGGATCTTTTGTCCCGCACTCAAACGGTGACGGGCAGGACACAGGGCGAAGTAGCAATATTCAGGTGTGCCGTGGCTTGGAATCCGGGAGTATCCGGGGATCGCACGTCAAACGGCGGCGGTAGCCGTCTCGCCGGGTACCGGGGCGGTACGGCCGAGGTAGCGATCGCGACCGGCGCGCAGCACCTCGATCTTTCGGTCTGCGACTGAGCGTTTGAGCATCCAGAAGCCGCAGTCGGGATGCACCCATTGGACGCGACCTTCGCCGAGGACGCGTTCGGCATGCCCGATGCGGCTGGCGATCTCGTCGGCGGTCTCGACGGGGTTGGCCTTGATGTCCACGACGCCGAGCCCGATACCGATGCGGTGGTCCACGTCGCGCAGGGCCTGGAGATCCTCGGGCGGTCGGCGGGCCATCTCCAGGACGAGATGATTGACGCGCAGGCTGTTGAGGAATCCCAGGAGTTTTTTCCACGTGCCTTGCTGGATGGTCTGGCCGCTGTAGTTGCCGAAGCAAAGGTGCACCGCCGATTCGCCTTCGAACCGTGCGAGAACGCGGTTGATGGCCTCGGCCGCGAGCCCGGCGTCGTCGGGGTTGCCGGGGATGTTGGCCTCGTCGACTTGCAGGCAGTCGCAGGGCAAGGCGGCGACCTGATCGGCAAGGACATCGGCGATGGCCAGCAACAGCTTTTCGAATGAGCGATAGTGCCGGTCGAGCAGCGTCCGGGCGAGCATGTAGGGGCTGGTGAGTGTGAACTTGAACGGGCCGCCGGCCACCGAGACGAGGCGGCGACAGTCGGCCAGCAGATCGAGGCCTCCTTCGCCGAGCGGCGCCTCCACGACGCCGGCGGGCTTGGTGCGAAAGCCCATGCCCGGCAGATTGGCGAATGCCTGGGCATCGCTTCTTCCGACCTCGGTCCGGATGCCGGCCATGGGTCGGATGAAGTATTCGATCATCCCATTGGTGTCGGGGTGGTTGACGTCGAAGCGGTAAAGCTCGCCGTCGGTGGGCAGATCGATGCCCGCCTGCCGTTGCAGATGCACGACGACGCGGGTGGCGTCGATCAGCGCCTGCTCGCTGGGCCGGGTCTGAAGCCAGTCCGGGACGGGGTAGGACCCGACGGTGGTGGTGCGGATGCGGGGTGCGGGGGTTGCGGTCATGGTTGGCCTTTGAAAATCACTGTGCGACACTTAATCTTTTTTCATTTCGCGTTATAATAGCGAGTCGTGATTCTGTTCTCGTTGATTTGTATTTTCAGGGCATACTGACTAAAAGGCATGAAGCATGAGTAGGATTTACATTACGCGCCACGGCCAGCCGGATATCGCGGAACATACGGATCATCCGCCGGGCGATCCGCCCTTGAGCGATCTGGGCCGGGCGCAGGCGTTGCGACTCGGACAGCGGATGAAACTGCTGGGTTTTCGTGGCCGGATCCTTAGTTCGCCCTATCAGCGCACCGCGGAAACCGCCGATCTTGTTGCGCAGGTTCTGGGGACGACGTTTGAGGTCGAGTCCCGTATCCGCGAGTTTACAAACGTCGAGACGATCGGGGCGTTCAAGGGGCTGACGCTGGATCAGCTTCGCGAGGCGTACCCGCGGCTGGCGCAGCACGCGACGCTGGCTTACCCATGGTGGTCGACCGATCGTCGCGAGCGGGAGTCGGACGCGGAGCTCGAGGCGCGCGTTGCTCCGCTTCTGCGGGCGTTGCGGGAGGCCGGCGAGCCGGTTCTGCTGGTCGGGCATGGCGCTTCCGTGGCGGCGTGCAAGCGCTGCCTGATCGATCCCGGGGCGACAAGCCCGGTTCTGCGGGGCGGGCCGAAGTGGAACTGCTCGCTGACGGCGTTTGGATGCGTCGATGCAAAGCCGCTGTTGTGTCACGACACGGATCACCTGCCCGAGGCGATGGTTACGTCGAACGGCTTGACGCGGGCGGAGCACCAAACGAGCGCGAAGGCCTGACCGAGTTTGCGGCGTGAATGCGCTCATGGGCTCACCGCTGCACGCGCTGGAAGTAACCGAAGCGCTCCAGTTCGACAATGGGCAGTGGCGAAATAAACCTGTCGCCTCTGCGTGTGCCGGTCTGGCGCATGTCGTTGTCGGCGGCTTCGTAGTAGCGGCTCCGGTGGATGGCGGAGGCGACGTATTCGGCGTAGTTCTCGGCGATGCGGTTAAGCGGCTGGTCCTGCTGTCCGGTGGCGCGGAACGCGCGGGGGTTTCCTGCGGCGAAGTTGTTGGTGATGACGTTGCCGTAGCCGTTCATGCTGACGGCGGCCTGGATGGCGCTGTCGGACTCACCCATGCCGAGGATGACGTTGGCGAGGATGCGATTGCGGTGGCTGCCATCGGAGAAGCCGATGTTGTTGCGGACGCTGCCCTGGGCGATGGTGATGTTGCCGGCGACGAGCACGTCGTGGGCGACCTGGCCGCTGATCACGTGTCGGGCGTTGGGTCGCGGGGCGAGGACAACGAGGTTGTTGACGATCTTGCCCTCGATGCCGTGACGGGGGATGATGCCATCGTCAGCGCCGCCATGGGCGCGCAGGGCGCCGGCGTAGCGGATCTGGTTGTCGCGCACGATCCATCGCGACTGGCTGCTGATGCCGCTGTAGCCGATGTCCTCGATGAGATTGTTGCTGACGATGACGTTGGAGCCGGCGCGGCCGCGGTTGCCGGCGGCGGTGATGCCGCGATGGGTGAAGCGGTGGATGTGGTTGTCGGCGATGACGGCGTGGTGGGCGGCCTTGACGCCGTTGATGCGCGTTTGAGGCCGGGGCTCGAAGCCGGGGATGCCGCTGCCATCGAGCACGACATTGACGAGCGCGGCGTGGATGTTGAGGTTGACCAGGGTGCCCACGGTGCCTTCATCGACATCGGGCTCGATGACCACCTGGCCATCGCCCTCGAGCCAGATACCCGGCGGCACGTCCAGGGCGACGATGCGCTGCTCGTAATGGCGGTGGGGGCTGTCCTGTGTTTTCATGGTTTCGCGGTAGTGGCCCGGCGGGATGACGAGGCGCTTTGGGGCGTAGGCGAGGCTGGTCATGTAGCGGTCGATTTGGTTCTGGTCGGGATAGCTCTGGTAGGCCTCGATCGCGATCGGGTCGTAGTCGAAGCGGGCGAGGAAGTTGCTGATCACGTTGACGTAGGGATCTTCGGCGGTGCCGGTGCCCTGGGCGTCGTCGGCGATGCTCAGGTCAAGCCTCTGCTCGGGTGGGTCGACGGGCAGGGGCTCGGGGCCGCCGGTGGGGTGGGGGCCGAGGGAACCCCAGGTATCGGCGGCGGTGAGTGTGCGTTGCAGAGCCTGGCGTTGATTCGCGTCGAGGATTGAATCAAGGAAACTGCGTGTCTGCTCGGACATCTGCAACTGCGGCTCGTGAGCGGGAGCCGTGCTGGCTGCCGCGACCATCACCAGCAGCGCGCCTGCCGTGGCGTGCGGGAGCAGCCGAAGCCGGCCGGGATGCGTCTGTGTAGCGCGGCAAGCCGGGCGGTGGGACATTCAGGTGCTCCTGGCGGGGCCATCGGCTTGGCTGGCCGTGGTGCGGGTTCGTGAGCGTCGGAGCAGGAGGAAGGCAATGCCACCAAGGAGGACGCCACCGGACGTCGGTTCGGGCACCGCCTCGCGATGGACGGCGTGCAGCAGGGAATTGTCGTCGAAGGTGTCCTGCCCGAGTTCCCAGATCATGATGCCGCGCAGTTGCTCGTCCTGGATGATTCGGACCTTCTCTTCGAGCGTGGCGGCGCTGTTGAAGCTGTATCCGTCGACCATGTCGCTGTCGGGGTGGCCGCCGGCGAGGTCGACGATCTGGCTGTAGGTCAGGGCGTGGGCGTCTTCGTTGCGGCCATAGAACGGCACGCCCATCATCATCTGGTCGCGGGCGACGTTCCAGTTGAGTTGATTGCCGATGTGATTCTTGAAGGCCTGGACCGTTGCCATCGGGTATCCGTTGTCGTAGGACATGACGTTGACGCGATCGAGGGCCTGGTAGGCGCGTTCGCGCCAGGCGCCGTGCCAGCCGGGGACGGCGACGCTGAGCTCCAGGCCGGTATGCTCGTCGAAAGCGGCGCGCAGCTCCTGCACGAGGTCGGCGGCGGCTTCGTGCTGGGCGTGGGTGCCCGGATGCTCCCAGTTGATGTCGGCACCATCGAGGTTGTGGTCGAGGACGTACTGGGTGAGATTGTTGACGAAGGTGGCGCGTGTGGCGGCGTCACCGGTCATGGGCCAGAAATGCTCGGAGCGGCCGCCGCCGCCGACGGTGATGCGGACCTTGGCGTCGCCGGCGCGTTGCTTGACCTTGTTGAGGAACGAGGTACTGACGTCCTGGGTGTTGAGCGTGCCGTCGGCGTTGGGCACGATGGAGAAGACGAGGACATCGGTGAGCATGGAGAAGTCGATGTTGTCGACGACACTCTCGCGATAATAAGGCAAGTAGCCGCTGATCTCGAAGCCTTCGGGCAGGGATCCGGCCTGGGCGTCATGATCGGGCTTGACGACAGCCAGCGCCAGGGCCGCCACGATGAGGATGGTGCGCGCCGTCATGCCATGTCTCCCTTAGCTGGTGGGTGTGGTCGGCGCCGGCGGTTCAGCAGCATGAGCCCGCCGAGGCCGAGCACGGCGAGGGTTCCGGGCTCGGGGATGACCACATCGGTGAGAATGATCTGGCCCTGGCCATGGGTGAGCTGGCCGTAGGAAAAGCCTTCGGGTGCGGTGACATTGCCGATTTCGGGGGATCCATGCAGCTCGCCCTGGTACTGGAAGAGGACCAGGTCGATCGGATGGTGCCACTGGCTTCCGACGGCGTTGATCACCAGGTTGAACTTGTTGAGCGTGAGGCCGCCGTCGCCGATGGTGAAGATTCCCTGCTCGCCAGTGTCGTGCAGGGCCAGGGCGAGGGTGGGCACGTCGTCCCCGGTGTAGGACCGGAGCTCGAACTGGCGGGCGTACAGCTCGTGATGGGCGATGTCCAGGGTGGCGTTGTTGCGGACGGAGACGCGTCCTTCGGTGCCCAGGCGGCGGGCGAGCAGGACGTTGCCGGTGCCGTAGCCCAGGTCGTTGGCGAGGTGGGCGGCCGCGAGGCCGGCGGTGTTGTGATGCGCCACGTCGTCGGGATCAGTGCCGATGCGGATGTTCAGCGCGTTGGGCCAGGTGCGGTCGTCGTCGGGGTCGTAGGTCTCGTCGCGGCGCATGTCGAGGATCTGGGGATGGTCGGGTGAGGCGTTGAAGAAGATGAGGTGGTCGTTGTCGTTGTGGGTCTGGATGTCCCAGCCGTACTTTTCGAGGCCCGCGATCTCGGTGCCGCCGGCCGTTTGACCGGCGTCGATGAAGCTGCCACCGACCCAGAGTTCGGGATCGAGCCCGGCGCGGTGTTGCCAGCGAATGCGGGGGACCTCGTTTTTTTGCGGGTGCATGGCGCTGACTTCGTCGGTGGGCACGAGCTTGACGTCGTTGCGGACGACGTAGGGGATGAACCGCGCATCACCGGTGCGTGGCTCCATGGCGAAGAAGGCGGCGCCATCGTCGCCGCGGCCGTGCTCGTGCTCGCCGGCGGTTGGGCCGACCTGGAGGTTGTAGAGGCTGGTGTCGAATCCGCGGCTGGTCATGGAAGCGCCTTCGCGGTCGATGTCCTGGCCCGGGGGGGTGTGACGGACGTCGCCGCCGAAGCCTCCGATGATGAGGGTCGAGCCATCCTTCCAAGTCTGGCGTTGTCGGGCGGAGTTGCCGAAGTCGGCGTCGCCGAATCCCTGGGCCTCGATGGTGACGCCCTGGCCGATGACGGAGTGCTGGCCGTGCTGGATGGCGACGCCGCCGGCCCAATCATGGACGTACCGGCCGCCGGGCTGACTGGTTTCGAGGACGATGCCCTGGTCGCGGATGAGCAGGTGGTCGCCGTAGAGGGTGCTGCCGGCGAGGTCGATGATCTGGTTGCCGTCGCCGGGCTCGAGGTCGAAGCTGCCGACGCGCAGGTTGTTGCCGAGGAGTATGCGGTTCTCGTGCTGCCCGGCCGGGTTCTTCCAGATCAGCAGGTCCAGCTCGATTTCGTGCCAGGGGGTGACGAGGGTGCGATCGCCGTGGAGGCTGTCACGGATGACGGCGCGGCGGTCCTGGAGTTGGCCGGCGTAGCCGGTTTCTTCGGCCACCCAGCTCGAGGCGTCGGACCAAAAGGCGAAGCGATCCTTGCGGCCGTCCCACATCGGGCCCTGGTACAGGTTCGGGTGGTTGACGATCCAGTCGCGCCGCGCATTCTCCCACACGGACAAGTCATTGGTGATCTGGATGTTGTCGGGCAGCAGGTCCATGTCCTTGAAGGGGTCCCCGGAGCCGGTGTAGACGATGATGTTGTTTTCGCTTTCGCGGAGCTTGTCCTTGCGCAGGCCCCAGGTGCCTTCGTCGGCTTCGTCGACGAGGAAGATGTTGTTGCGAAGGATGACCTCGGGCGAGTCACTGGACCATTTGAAGGCGTTGCCGAATCCCACGTCGTCGCCGGGGCTCCAGTTCCAGCGGGTGTCGCCGTGGTGCGGGCCGGGCTGGGCCTGCATGTGGAAGAGGTTGTTCTCGATGATCATCAGTTCGTCGCTGCCGTCAACGCTGCTGCTCGTGCGGGCGGAGACGCCGGTATAGACACCGCCGAAGAGGTTGTTCTCGACGACGCCGCTGACGAGGTCGTTGTTGTCGACGCCGTCATCACGGACGTAGGTGAACCAGGAGTTTCGTACGGCGAAGAAGGGGGTGTCCCGTCGGCCGGTGACGCGCAGCGTGTCGTGGAGGTTGTGGCCGGTGACGCTGTCGACGACGAATGGGCCGTCGCCTTCGATGCGGATGTCGGAGCAGCTGAATTCGCCAACGAACGTGAGCAACGAGGCGCCTGGGGTGACGATGCGAAACGGCTCGGAAGCGGTGGTGCAGCGATGTTCCCCCTTTGATGGCTATTGTAGGGCGGGATTACTCGGCGGATGAAAAACCGTTGATGCTCGAGACCCCCGCCTTGCATACTCCTACGACTGCCGCGCGGGTGTCGCAGGGGAGCATACAGCGCGCGGCCGCCCAGGCGGCGACGAAAGGACCACGATGCCCGAATCCACCGCCAACCTGCCGGGTCTGGAGCTTAGCCGCCTGTTCTACGCTGAGGCCGTCAAGCCGATCCTCGACAAGCACTTCCCCGGCTTGCCGCACAGCGCCGCGCTCATCGGCGACGGGTCGGAGATCCTTGGCTTCGACGGTGCAATGTCGACCGACCACCACTGGGGGCCGCGCCTCATGTTGTTCCTGCACGAGCCGGACCACGAGCGCTGCCGCGATGCGGTCGACGAGGCTCTTGGCCCCGACCACTCTCGGCCTGGCCGGGCTGGAGATTCCGGACTGGATGGCCGGTGCCGACTTCTCCGCTTGCCGCGTCCGCGGACGCGAGCTGGACGCGCCCGACTCGGCGTACCTCCAGCTCGTCGAGCCGACGGGCCACGGCCACAGCGTCAACCGGCCATGGCGCGGTGTTGTGACCGCCGACGGCTGGAAATACGTCTGCCTTGAGCATCAGCCCTGGCTCATGTTCAACCTGAACGAAGACCCGTACGAGCAGGCCAATCTGGCGTACAACAACGCCTTCGCCCGCGAGCGTCGGCGCCTCCATGACCGTCTCAATCAGTGGATCGCCGACACGGGCGACACGTTCGCGATGCCGGAGCCTTGAACCCGTGCTGCTGATGCTGGATCAGACACCCGGACCTGACTGATGGAAAACGTTGGTTCGGGTGGTCCGGTCGGTGGCGTGCACGAGGTCAGCCGGGGCTGAGCGGTCGCCATCACCAGCGGGATGAGGACGCGCATCAGGATAAAGGCGACGAGGAGGTTGGAGCACGGGCCACGCAGCGATAGACTGCTGATCGAGGCGGTCGGCACCGGGTGGGCCGGGAGATAACCGGGGAATATCGGATGGGCGCAGCACGCACGGCAAGTGGGCGCGCAGCGGACGTCATACCATGAGCAGAGAGATACAGCGGATCGTCGCCACCGGGCCGGGAAAGGTCGAGCTTCGCCAGGAGGCGCTTAACGCGGCCCCGCTCGCTGCCGACGAGGTGGCGGGCACGACCGTGGCGAGCATGATCAGCCCGGGCACGGAGGTGCAGGGCACGCTTCACGGTAACACGTTCCCGCGCCCGCTGGGCTACGCCTGCGTCATGCGCATCGAGCAGGTCGGTTCGGCGGTGGACAAGGCGCGCGTGGGTGAGCTGGCGTTTTGCATGGGCCACCACGCCAGCCGCCAGCGCTGCCGTCAGGACGCGTTGGTGGTGCTGCCCGCGACGTTGGATCCCGCGCTGGCCTGCTGTGCCCGGTTCATGGCCGTGAGCATGACCACGCTCGCCACCACCGCCGCACGCCCGCCGAGCAAGGTGCTGGTGACGGGCCTGGGGCTGGTCGGGCACATGGCGGCCCGCGTCTTCGATGCCTGCGGGTACCACGTCGCCGCGCTCGACCTCGTCGCATCGCGCCGGCAACGGCTGGCCCAGAGCACACGCTGCGTGGTGATGGATCAGCTTCCCGATGAGCACGATTTCGACCTGGTCATCGACTGCACCGGCCACGAGCAGGCGGTGCTCGACGCCACCGGTGCGTTGCGCAAAGGCGGTGAACTGGTGCTCATCGGCGTCCCGTGGACCCGCCGCGCCGACGTGCAGGCCTTCGATCTGCTGCACCGCATCTTCCACGACTACATCCATGTGCGCAGCGGCTGGGAATGGGAGTTGCCCCGGCAGCGCGGCGAGTTCGACAAGGCGAGCATCTGGGACAACCTCGAAGCAGCCACGCGCTGGCTCGCCCAAGGACGTGTCACGGCCGAGGGCGTGTACGACATCGTCGCGCCGGCCCAATGCCAGCAAGCTTACGACCGCCTCATGACGCCTGGCGCCGACCCGCTGACGACCGTTTTCGACTGGACCAACGCATGAGCAACGCAAGTCCGCGCCACATCGTCATCGTCGCCGGCGCCAAGAGCCACGGCCCGGCGGGCAACGGCATCCACGACTATCCCGCCCAGGCGCGCCTGGTCCACGACGCCTTGCAGCGCAGCACACTGGGCGATCGACTGTCGATCACTCGTGCCGAGGACAACGCCTGGCCCGGCGACGCCATCGCCGACGCCGACTGCCTCGTTGTCATCAGCGACGGCCGCGACGGCGATCTGCCTTATGCCGAGGCCTCGCACCTGGCCGACGAACAGCGCATCGCCGAGGTGGACGCGGCCGTGCGGCGCGGCATGGGCGTCGTCACCGTTCACTTCGCGAACTTCGCCTCCGAGAAGGATCTGCCCCGCGCCCTTGACTGGCAGGGCGCCGCATTCCAGTGGCAGCAGGGGGGCGAGCGCAACTGGAAGTCGCGCATCACCTGGGCCTGCGGCGTGCTTGACCTGCTCGCCCGCGACCACCCGGTCCTGCGCGGCGTGGCCAGCGACCACCTGCGCGAAGAGTTCTATCACCAGCTCGTGTTCCATCACGACGTCACGCCGCTGGTCAAGGTGCGAGCCCTGCCGGGTGAGACCGAGCTGGACCAGACGGTCGCCTGGTGCCTTCAGCGCCCGGGCGGTGGGCGCGGATTCGGCACGAGCATCGGTCACAGCCTCGACATCTTTCGCCACGACGGCGTGCGGACGTTGTTGCTCAACGGCATTGCCTGGGCTGCGGGCGCTGACGTCCCTGCCGAGGGGGTGCGGGTGGATGTCGCCGAGCGCGAGCAGGTGGATCATCGCCTGGGTGTCGGACCCGAGCCGGCGCCGATCCGGGTGGCGATTCTCGCGGGCAACAACGCTCATCGCTGGCACAACTGGCCGGAGTCCACCGCCGCGATGCTGCGCGCCTTCGGCGATGACCAGCGCATCACCACGCGCGTGTACACCGATCCCGAGGATCTGCCCGCGGCGCTGGCCGAGGTCGACGTGCTGGTGCTCAACTGGTGCAACTGGCACGACGCGGTGGGGCTGTCGGCCGAGGCTCGCCGGGCGATCGAGCGGTTCACCGAGCGTGGCGGCGGCGTGTTCGTGCACCACTTTGCCAACGGCGCCTGCCACGCCAGCCTGCCCGGCACCGACGGCCGATCGGACTGGCCCTGGTATCGCACGCTGGTGCGCCGCGTCTGGGAGCATCGCGACATCGCCCCGGGCCAAAGCCGGCACGACAAGTTTGGCCGCTTCCAGGTAAGCCCGCGCGGCGATCACCCGCTCGTCGCCGGCCTGCCGCCGTTCGAGGTCGAGGACGAGCTGTACTGGCGTCAGCACGGCGAGGCGCCGATCCAGCCGCTGCTTGTCGCCACGTCCAACCAGACCGGCAGCGCGGAGCCGCTGGCGTGGGCGTACGAGGTCAACCAGGCCCGCGTCGTCCAATGCCTGCTGGGCCACGACGCCCGCGCCTACACCGCCGGCCCGGCACGGGCCTTGCTACGCCGCATCATCGCCTGGTGCGCCTGCCGGTCCATTCACGGCTCGCGCGATGACGGGACGATCTGATAGCCCTGGCCCATGCCGTGGGGGGCCCGTCGCGTCGCCGAACTGGCCAACGCCTTCGTCGACGGCACGATGGAGGAAGGAACTTGACGTCGCCAAGACAACGGCTAACCGATCGCCCGGTGCCGTGGAATCGCGCGCCAGCAGGAGAGGCTGTCTTAACGGGCTGCACACCCAACGCGGAAGATGAGACCGCAAGGCAGGTGATCATGCCCGGATTTCCTGGGTATCGGTGCAGTCCTCGGTCGAGCCCCGCCAGCAGGCGACGCTGGTGCGGCGATCGGTCCAGGTCGCCACCAGGCGTCCGTCGGCGGTGACGATCAGCGCCGGATAGCTGAACTCACCCTCGCCGGTGGCCAGCTCGCGGTGACGGGTCCAGGTCAGACCGTTGTCCTGCGAAAGCGAGAGCCGCAAGGGCGTGCGACCCTTTTTGACCGGATTCCACACCAGGGCCAGGGTGCCGTCGGCCAGGCGCGCCGCGACCACGCCGCTGTTGTTGTTGGGCAGTGCGGTGCGATAGGCCCGGCTCCAGGTCTGTCCACCGTCGTCGCTGTCGGCCCGGTAGATCGCCCCCAGCGTGCTGCGCAGCAGGCAATGGACCCGTCCCGGTGTTGATTCCCAGAGGCTGGGCTGGACGCAGCCCTTGCCCTGCGGCGCGTGCTGCTCCAGGCGGATGGGGTGAGCGCTCCAGGTGTTGCCGTTGTCCATACTGCGATCGATGAAGGGCCACCACAGGTAACCGTCAGCATTGGGGGTGAGCTCATCCGAGGCTCCGGCCAACCAAGCGTTGTCCGCGGCAATGATCGGCGGACAGCGCACCGGGCCGCGCGGCAGGTCGCCGTGCTGTACGGCCTGCGGCGTGCTCCAACGCGTCCCGCCATCGCGCGAGACGGCGTGCCAGCTCACCCAGCGGGCGCAGTCCGGGCCGGTCTTGAACCAGCAATGCAGCAACCCACCCGGCTCGACGAAGAGCACCGGATTCCAGTGTGGCTGGTCGTTGATCTTGAACACCGAGCGCGGCGGTTCCCAGCGCTGGCCGTTGCCGGTGATCATCCAGATCGCGGTGTCGGGATGGCGTTCGCGAGTGCCGGCAAAGCAGGCGACCACCAGCCGCCCGTCAGGCCGTTCGACCACGGTGCTTGCGTGACATTGGGCGAAGGCGGAGCCGGGTGGGAAGAGAAGCGGCATGGGCACTCCTGTGCGGTGTTGGGTGAGGGATCAGATTCAGGTGATGTGTGAATCCGCGGTCATGTTTCGCTCCAGAGAAGCAGCAAGTGAATGCAGCGCCCGATCGAATCTCGGCCCGGAGACCGGCCGCAGTGCATGGCGACACCATACCGCTCGCGGCGATGCGTGGTAGGAATATCTGATCGGTCGTCGCGGCTGGAACGACCATGGCCGGAACTATACCGAGTCAATGCGAGGGATGAAGTGACGAAGGCCAAGTAATCATGAGAAGATCCGACGAGCGCGGATTCAATGATATCGCCGTGGCCTGCATTCGGTTTCGTGCCACGACCCATCGCCTCATTGCCCTGACCTATCTCGTCCTTTACTTTGTACATGGAAGCCGGCACAGCCCGCCATCGATCAGATATCGTAAGCACAATTGGCGTGACCACGGGTCCGCCGGAAGGAAGCAACCCAACATGTCCCGACAGCCCGACTGGCGCCTCTACGAAAGCTACATCCACTCGGTCGAGCATTTCGCCCTTCGCCCGCCGCGCATCGATCCCGACGTGCCGCTGAACTACCACCCGGAGGTCGACGACTACACCATGAGCAGCGGCATGGCGCGCACGCCCGGCGGCCGGCGGTGGCTGGCATGGTTCGGTAACGCGGACAACTCGCAGACGGTGATGCTGCTCGGCTTCAGCGACGACGATGGGCCGGTCACCGAGCCGCATTTCATCATCGACCCCGGCTTCGTGCCCGGTGGACTGCACATGTCCGCGGTGGTCGGCAACCTGTGGTGTGCGCCCGACGGCCGCCTCTTCTGCTTCTTCATGCAGAGCGTCGGACATTTCGACGGCCGCGGCGGCACGTGGCAGAGCGTGTGTGAAAACCCCGACACCGACGAGCCAGCCTGGTCGACCCCGGAACGCATTTGGCACGGCGCGGCACTGAACAAGCCCACGGTGCTCAGCGACGACACCTGGCTGCTTCCGGTGGCGCTGTGGGGCCGCAACATGTTCCGCTTGGAGGACCGCCATACCCGCAACATCGCTTTGAGCGAATTCTGCCAGGTCAACGGGCTGTTCACCGAACTCGACGAACGTCGCGGCAGCAACGTGCTGGCGTCGCGCGACCATGGCCGCCACTGGGAGCCACGCGGCACGGCGGTCAATCCACACAAGCCGATATTCGACGAGCCCATGGTGCTCGAACGCGGCGATGGCAGCCTGCTCATGTACATCCGCGATCGCGAGGGGATGCTCGCCAGCGAATCCCACGACCAGGGCTGGACCTGGTCGACACCTCAACACCTGCCTTGGCAGTGCGCCTCGGCGCGCTTTCTGCTCAGGCGCCTGCGCTCGGGCGCGGCGCTGCTGGTGCGCCACGCCAACGCCGACGAACCGGCCGTGCGCTCGCACATGACAGCCTTCATCTCGCGTGACGACGGGGGCTGTTGGGAGGGCGGCCTCCTGCTCGACGAGCGCGACCGGATCAGCTATCCCGACGGTTACCAGGAGGACGACGGCCTGATCCGCGTGCAGTACGACCGTCTGCGCGAGTGCGGCGAGATCCTCATGGCTTCCTTCACCGAGGAGGACGCGCTGGCCGGGCGCGATGTGTCCGGACGCATCGTCCTGCGGCAGCCACTGGTGCAGAGCCGTTCGGCGCGATTGGGCCTGACATGACGCGCGAGGGGATCTTCTGCTGGAAGTGCGACCGCCCGCTCGATGCCGAGGCGAAACGGCGGTCCTATTGCGCCGGGCAGTACGAGGGCGAGGTGCTCGCGGCCGCCCAGGCCATGGCCGAGGCTTTCGGCCGCGTGGCTGTCGCGGCTTGAGCACCTCCACGCGGGCCACCGGCTATGGGCACGCGGCCGCCGCTTATCTGGCCAGCGCCGACGAATCGCTGCTTTGCGTGGTCCAGATCGAGTGCCCCGACGGGCTTCGGGCCATCGACGAGATCGCCGCCGTCGACGGTGTCGATGTGATCTTCATCGGTCACAGCGACCTCAGCCAGGGGCTCGGATGCTACGGCGACTTCGAGGATTCGGCCATGCGGGATGCGGAGGCTCGCGTGCAGGCGGCCGCGGTGCGACACGGCAAGTGCCTCGGCATGCTGCTCAAGCGCGACATGAACGCGGCGCTCTACCACGCGCGCGGCTTCCGCTTCCTGGCCTGCGGAACCGACGTCGGCTGTCTGCGGACCGGCCTTGCCGAGGCCTACGCCGCCGGCAATCCGACAGAATGAAGGCCAGACCTTCCTACGCATGAGCGGGCAAACGCGCGCGCATGCGTTCGACGCGTGCGGGCGCCTCCCCCGAAATGTCCGTGTCCTCGCAGAGGTCGGCGTGCAGGTCGTGAAGCCTCAGCCCGCCTTCCAGGCCCTCGACGAGCTTGTAGCGCTCGTCAATCACCGCCCACCAGTCGTTCAGCGCGGTGGCAACGTGATCGCGATGAAGCTGCTCGGGCTGCGCCAGCGCTGGTCGCCGCAGTTGATCGCCGGACGCGGCGCGAATGAACATCGTGGCGATCGGCGGATGCGGATCAGCGGCATGACGATCTACCGCGACCATGGTCCGGAAGACGTCGCCAATTCCCGGCACTGCCAGCAGGCAGATCTGCGCCCCCGGGGACGCGGTGGCCGTTCAGATCGCCGCGACCGTCGGCTCCTCCTCGTCTTCGTCCATCGCCCAGGCGCCGGCCTGCCCGGTGGTGCCGTGATGGCCCCGCCACAGCGCCATCATCGCCTGGACAATGCTCGGGTTGTAGTGCGGATGATTTAACGTCGTTGTTGACGCCGGGCCCGAGGGGGTGGCCTCGGAACCGGCGGCTGCGAGCACGTCAAACTCATCATCCTGCCCGTTCGACGTCTTGAATGCCTCGTCCTTGGCGGACACCAAGGCCTCAGCCGGCTCCTCTGCCAACAACCGATCCCCGTGGGCATTATCGACGGCGACCACGCGGGCGTGCACCGGCTCGGGGATCGGATCACGCTGTGTCCTCGCCGGTTCGTCGGCACCGCGTGACAACACATGGGTGAGGTCTGCCCGGACTGCAACCGAGGATGAACCCTCATCGGAAGGTTCGGCCAACTCCTCGTAGGCCGCGACGATGACACCGTCCTCGTGGATCTGGTTCGCCCACTCGTCGCCACCCTCGTTGCCGCTGCCAGCCACGACCACCTCCGCCTTGTCGCCGATGTCGGAGGCCTCCACAACGGAGCGGTCGGTCGAAGCCACCGACTCCTGTGGTTGCGTCTCCGCCACGTTGCTGCCGACGAGCAGTTGCACGAACGGCGCCACGTCGCCCGTGTCGAGCACGCCATCGCCGTTGATATCGCCCAATGCTTTCAGCGTTGCCTCATCGACGCCGAACTGGCTCATGTAGCTGGCCGGGTGGGTTAGCGCCAGGACGAACGTCGCCACATCGCCGGTGTCGACGACGCCGTCGAGGTTCATGTCGCCCACGAGCACGGGCGGGTTGGACCACGTGAAGTAGGGGCAGGTGACGCCGGGGAGGATCGCCCAGGTCTGGTCGAAGTCCCAGCCGGCCGCCTGGAAGTGGCCCAGTTGCTGCATCTGGCCGGTGGTCAGGCCCATGACGTCGATGACCACCTCGGGGCTGTCGGTGACCTGGCCCACCGCGCTGCTTGTGCCGGCCGTGTCAATGTTGAAGAAGCTCGCGGTCACGCGGCCGTCGGCCTTTACATCCTCGATGATGCCGATCAACCCACCGGGCTGGGAACCGGTCGCACTGACCGCGCCGGCGGCGTACGCCCGTTCGATGACGATGTTGTGGACGACCGTGTGAGCTCTGCCCATCCGGCCGACGATCCCGCCCACACCCTCGGCGCCACTGACATCGCCCAAGGCATAGGCATCGATGATCGAGGAATCGACCCACATCAGCCCGACCAGGCCGCCGACCGACGAACTGCCGCTGACGTCGCCGTTGGCGTGCGAGGCGGTGACCGAGGCTCTGTCCGACATCGCCCCGACGAGGCCGCCGACGGACGCGTTGCCGCTGACGTCGCCGCGGGCCTGTGAGGCGGTCACTGAGGCATCCGAGATCATGAGCCCGACCAGGCCGCCGACGTACTGATCGCCGCTGACGCCGCCGCTGGCGTGGGAGGCGGTGACCGAGGCATACATCCGCATGTCCCCGACGAGGCCGCCGACCGACGAGTTGCCGCTGACTAAGCCGTTGGCCTGCGAGTCGCTCACCGAGGCGAAGTCCCACATCTCTCCGACCAGGCCGCCGACAGACGCGTTGCCGCTGACAACGCCGCTGGCGTGCGAGGCGGTCACTGAGGAGGCGTCCCACAACGCGCCGACGAGGCCGCCGACGCGCCTCTGGGCGCTGACGGCGCCACTGGCGTGCGAACGGCTCACCGAGGCGTCGTCGTGCATCACGCCGACGAGGCCGCCGACCGACGAGTTGCCGCTGACTAAGCCGTTGGCCTGCGAGTCGCTCACCGAGGCAAAGCTCCACATCTCTCCGACCAGGCCGCCAACCCTCGAGTAGCCGCTGACGTCGCCGCCGGCATGCGAGTCGCTCACCGAGGCGAAGCTCCACATCGCCCCTACCAGGCCGCCGACGGACGAGCTGCCACTGACGTCGCCGCCGGCCTGCGAGTCGCTTACCGAGGCGGCGTTGCTCATCGACCCGACCAGGCCACCCACCCGCGAATTGCCGCTGACGGCGCCGCTGGCGTGCGAGGCGGTTATCGAGGCGGCGTTGCTCATCCACCCGACCAGGCCGCCGACTTCCCAGCCTTCGCCGGTGAGGTCGCCGCTGGCGTGTGAATCGATCACCGAGGCGTGGTTCCGCATGTCCCCGACCAGGCCGCCGACGGACTGATTGCCGCTGACGTCGCCGCCGGCGTGCGAGTCGCTTACCGAGGCGTGATTCAACATCGACCCGACCAGGCCGCCGACCGACAAGCTGCCACTGACGGCGCCGCTGGCTTGTGAGTCGCCTACCGCGGCAAAGTCCTGCATCCGCCCGACCAGGCCGCCGACTTGCCAACTGTGGCTGACGGCACCGCTGACTGCGCCGCTGGCGTGCGAGGCGACGACCGAGGCGTGCCAATCCATCTCTCCGACCAGGCCGCCGACTTGCCGAGTGCCGCTGACGTCGCCGCCGGCGTGCGCGTCGCTCACCGAGGCAAAGCTCCACATCGCTCCGACCAGGCCGCCGACCGACGCGTTGCCACTGACGTTGCCGCTGGCCTGCGAGGCGGTCACCAAGGTATACAGCCGCATCTCCCCGACCAGGCCGCCAATTGACGAGCTGCCATTGACGTCGCCGATGGCGTGCGAATCGATGATCGAAGCGGATTGCCACATCGCCCCGACGAGGCCGCCGACCTGCGTATTGCCGCTGACGTCGCCGCCGGCGTGCGAGGCGGTCACCGAGGCATCGTGCCACATGGCTCCGATCAAGCCGCCGAGGTATTGGTCGCCGCTGACGGCACCGCTGGCGTGCGAATCGCTCACCGAGGCATTGTGGATCAAGAGTCCGACCAGGCCGCCGACGCGCGATTCGCCGCTGACGTCGCCGCTGGCGTGCGAGGCGGTTACTGAGGCATCGTCGACCATTTCGCCGACGAGGCCGCCGATCCGCGAGTTGCCGGTGACGCTGCCGCTGGTTTGCGAGTCGGTCACCGAGGCGGAGTCCCGCATCCAGCCGACCAGGCCGCCGACGTACCAGCCTTCGCCGGTGACGTCGCCACGGGTGTCGATGGCGGTGAGCGATGCCTGCCCGCCCATCCAGCCGGCGAGCATGCCCACGCCACCTTCCCCGAACTGCCACATGGGGGATCCCCTGCCCACGACGCTGCCGCCATCGAGGATCAGCTCGGCCACGTTCGCCTGTCCCGCGAGTGCGCCGAACAGGCCTGCAAACGCCGCCTGCGGCCGGTCAATCGTCAGGCCCGCGATCACGTGGCCGCGCCCGTCCAGCGTTCCGGTGAAGGGTGTGTCGGCGTCGCCTATCGGTGCAAAGCCGGCCCCGGCGTGCCAGTTCGCCGTCGTCGACGCGTCGATGTCCGCCCCCAGCGCGTAGTTGCCGGCCAGGTTCGCCTGCATGGCCTGAAGGTCATCGACGTTGTTGACCAGCATCATCGCCCGCAGGTCGTCACCCGCCGGCGCACTCACCCACGCCCCGTAATCCACCGGCTGGCCGTACCCGCCGGCCGGGTTGTAAAGCACCTCGACCACCCCGCCGGCGTCGAACGCCAACGCCGCGCCGGCCTCGAACACCACCGTGCCCTGCCCGTCAGCCAGCTTGTCGGCGCGCAGCGTCAGCCCGCCGCCGCCGCTGTTGCTCACGGCCACGCCTTGGGCGAACACGATGTCACGGCCGGCGCGCAGCATCAGCGCCACGTCACTGGCCCACGACACATCGGCGGCGATGACGAGGTCCGCCGCGTCGCCGCCGGCGGCGCCGTCGGCGAAGGCCGTGCTCACGCTCACCGGCCCCGCGCCCAGCGCCGCCTCGAGCTCGGCTACGTTCAGCACTGCCGCGCCCGTGCCCGCCTGGCGCATGAACCGGCCGTCCTGCTGCACGATCCCCGCGCTCGGCGCGTCGGCGATCAGCAGCGCCGGCGTCATGTCCGTTGTCTGGGCCTGTTCATGGTCGGCGGGGTCGAAACCCGGCAGGACCGCGTCGAGCAGCAGCCGCGGCTCCAAAGCCTCAAAGCGCGGGTGCGGCTCCCATCTGGCCGCGTCACGTCCACGACCACCGCGCCGTGACCCCGTCCAGACGAGCAGATTGGCCCAAGCCATGATGACACCTCGCTGCCCCGTCGACACGGCGCAGTTCGCGCTTGTGCCCGGGACCACGACGCGTGGTGAAGATGCCCGGGCAGGCGCACAACCCCCATTGATTCGCGACACAAGCACCATCAAAGTACCACGGCCCCCCGCAGCCACAAAGAAGAATATGAGGCCTGATGATCATAAATTTTTTCCGGGGGTCTTCAGCATCCGAGAAGGCTCCGCCCGAACGACTCTGCGGGCTGTCGAGGTTCTACACACCCCTGACGGCCAAGTCACTGAACGCCGGGGTACCCGGCAGCGAGCCTGCTGACGGGTGGTCCTGCGGCTGCTGAGTTTCAAGTTCATTTCCAGAAAAGGCGATATTTCACGCTTGCCCCGCGGGAAGTGGCAGTATAATACGGTCGCATTATCTTTTCATCTCGCGCCGCGACCCGTGGCGGCACAGGACAGGGAGCAGGTCATGACCGCGTCGCTGCCTTGCCGGGTGCGGACCGCCATCGCATGGTGCGTTCTATCTTTGCTCGGATTTGGCACGCTGCCGGGCGCGTTCGCCGGGCCCGTCGCGTTCCAGCTCGATGGCGTGAACCTCGGCGGGATCGACCGCATCGGGGATTTCAGTTGGGGCGAAACGCTCAAGTTCGACTGGGACACGAGCTTTTCCATCGGCGGCATCGTGGGCAAGCAAAACGCGACGGTGATTCCGGAGATCCGCATCCCGATCCCCTTCTCTTCGCCGCTGGTGATCCCCGGCGTCTATGCCGACACGCGCACCGGGGCGCGCTTCTCCGGCAACGTCGCCGGGCAGACCGGCTTCGACATCTTCGCCGAGTTCTCCGCCAGCGGGCTCGCGGCCGACAACCCATTCGACTTCCGCCCGACCGTGAACCCGGTCGTCACGGCCGGGAGCTTCGTCCAACTCGGCACGACGACCGGCTTGCAGAACGCCCCGGGCTTTACGCAGGACCGCGTCGACCTGCCGTCGTTCGATGCCGGGCTCGACTTCTTCTTCGATCTGCAGGTGGACGGCCGGATCGAGGGCGCCCTGTTCCCCGTCATCCCCTACAGCTCCGCGCACATCAGCGAATCGATCAGCGTCCACCAGAGCCTGGCCCACTTCGGCTTCGACCTGGACCCCAAGACCAGCCTCCCGCCGACGCTCACCTTTCTCAAGGACACGTTCATCGAGCACAAGATCGAGTTCCTCGACGATTCGGCCAGCGCGTACACGCATCAGCTCAGGTTCGGCCAGTTCCCCAACGTGCTGGACCTGGGCGAGATCGTGCTCGTCAACCCCTTCGGCATAGACGGGAGCATCCTCGGCGGCACGCAACCCAACATGACCATCAGCACCGACGTCAAGCCAGACGACAACCTCATCGCCTACTCGTTCGAGACCCCGCTGCTGCGTATGGGTTTGGACCTCGACGGCATCGCCGGGTACCTGGCGACCGGGGCGTTCGGCTTTCCCACCTCCACGCTTACCCGCTTCGACGAGAGCATCGACGGCTTCGCCGACATCGCCGTCGAACTGATCGACATCAAGTACGGCGTGGAGCTGGGCTATCGCGAGAGCGTCGAGATCCGCCCCGACTTCCTGGTCGAGCTGAGTTTCGGCGATGGTTACGTCGACGTTCTGACGGCCGAAGGCTATGAGCGGGTCAACAGCTTCACCGGGCTCTGGAGCGACCTGCCCACGTTCGCGCTGCTGGGCGAGGATCCGGTGGAGGTTTCGGTGGAGTTCCTGGACCTGGTCGGCACGCAGACCAAGCAGGGGAACCTGTTCATCACGGACTACCTTCAGTTGAAGGTGCTGGAGCTGGAGTCGCTGACGGTGTTCGACACATTCAGCTTCTCGCTGCCCCCGCTGTACCAGGGCCGGTGGAGCCTGCTGGGTTCGCTGCTGGGCGAGCTGGAGCTGGAGTTGTTCAGCGCCACGCAGGGTTTCGCGATATCCGATGCACTGGCCGGCCTTGGCGGCAGCTTTACACTGCAACCGCTGGAGTTCGTCGACCCGCAACTGCTCTACTGGGCTTCACCGGCCAACGACAGCCCGGGGTTGCTTGACCGCTGGGCCGTGTTCGCCGACCACACCACGCCCGGTTCACTGACGGACAGGATTCTCGTGGTTGGCCGGGGCGACAAGACGACGCTGCACCCGCGCGAGGTGCAGCCGATGACGCTGATCGATGCCGGCAACAACGCCGACCCTGCCATCCGCGCCCGCGAGCTGCACATTGTCGCCGGGTCGGAGATCTACCAGTCCGGCAGACGCCGCTGGGTGCTGGACACCATCCAGAACGACGGGCTGTATTACAGCGACGGGTTCACCGAATTCCAGGCGACCCCTGGCGGATCATCTCTGCTCTACATCGAGGGCAGCGGTGAGATGGTGTTTACGGATCACCTTCGCTTCGCAAGCGGCAGCATAATAGTGCATCGCCGCGGGCACACCATGCGGCTCCAGGGCGTGCAGGGATTGGAGCTGTCCCCTTCGCAATTTTACAACGAGGGTGCGGTCATCTTCGAGGCCACGACGTTGACCTTCCGGAGCATCGGTTATACTTCCTACTCCGGGTCGTACGAGGCCCGGCAAGGATCGGTCATCACGTTCACCGGCGGGCACCACATGCACCGCGGCACGGTTGCCGCCATCGACCCCGGTTCGCAGATCATCCTTCCATCGGGCTCCTTTATCTACCCGATGGTAGGCAGCGGCGGCTATAGCGAGCTACAAGATGCAGATTACGAGAACGCGGTCGGGGGGTTCCTTGCCGCGGGCGGTGGCAGGATCGATATCGCTTCCCCGGTCATCCTCAGGTCGCTTGATTTCGAATCGTACCTGGATGCCTTTGCGAGGAAGGTTTGGCCCATCTGGCGGGTCACGTTCCGGGCCGACGCAGGCGGGGAGATCGAGTTCACCGGTCAGATCGAGCAGGGGATGGGTGTCTCCACACGGTTCGAGATCGGCGATGGTGGGCAGATGGTGATCCCGGGCATCCGGCTCAGCGGACACAACGGCGATGATGAGTTCCTGAACCCCTATCCGCCTGTACCCGGGCTGGCACCGGGCAGTCTCGTGTTCGATGCACGTGGCTGGCTCAACCCCAAGCTGGCATACCTCGTGCGCGCGATGGCCGCGCAGATGTTCATCGTCGAAAACCACGGCACGTTGAACGTGTTCGGACACAACCCGTTGTACGTCGACGTGTTGTTTGACGAAGGCATATGGGATCCCATGCATGGCGGTGATCGCCGCGCGCTGGCGGGCCTCCGTCCCAACCTGGTCAACACCGGTGAGATCATTGTTCATCCAAACAGCTCGCTTAGCTTCCAGAAGTGGATCGACGAGCGGGACCCCAAGCGCATGACGTTCGACCAGGGCACGTGGACCGTGCTCCCCGGAAGCCAGGTGCACGTTGAAAAGACCAGCATCGACCACGAGCTGAACCTCAGCCAGTGGTACATGGCCATCAACGCATCGAACGTCACGCTCATGGGCGACGCACGGCTCGACTTCCTCAACACCATCGAGGTCAACCGTGGGAGGTTAACGCTTCAGCAGGGCCACGGCTTCATCACCACCGGCGACCTGCTCAACCGCGGCGAGATCCGCGTCGAGTCCGGTGCAACGCTCCAATTGCCCAACGCCCGGCTGACCGTCGACGAGGGCTCGGTCTTCATCGAGGGTACGAGTGGCGCGAGCCTTGTCGGCGCGACGAGCATCGAGGTCATCGGCGGCGCGTTCACCAACGCGCTGGCCGCCGGCCCGGTCACGCTGGGGGGCGACTGGATCGTCCGCGAGAAGTGGCTTGGCGCGGATTCCGAAGGCAATGACATCGTCGCCCCCGCCAGCGTCAGCTTCGGCGACGCCTGGGTCGACGCGATCGCGATCGGTGCCAGCGTCACGCTCGACGGCAGCGAGGCGACGATGGCGCCGCTGACCCGCCTGGCCTCGAACGCCGGCTCCCTCAGCCTCACCGGCGGCAGCGTGCTCGCAATCGAACAGGACCTGCACAACACCGCCACCGGCACACTCAGCGTCCGGCGGGCTGCCCAACTGATCATCGACGGCTCACTGACGAGCGAAGGGGAGTTGATCGTCGGCCCCGAGGGGTATCTTCAGGCCGAGGCCGTGCACCTTCTCGCGGGTTTGGCGACGCTCGACAGTGTGCTCGATACGGCGTACGTGAGCATCAGCGACAACGTCGCCGTCACCGGCTCGACGCTGATCACCGGCTTGTTGAGCAATGCCGGGCAACTCGCGGTCGGCAGCAGCGCGGGCATTATGGAAGTGTTCGGCGGGGTCAACCAGGCCGACACCGGCTCGATCGCCTTCGAGATCCTCGGCCAGGTGGCCGGCGCGAGCTACGACCAGCTTATCCTGCATGCGGACAGCGCGTTCCGCGGCGAACTGCTGCTCAGCTTCGGCGGCGACTTTCAGCCGCGCTTCGGCCGACAGTGGTTGCTC